>NZ_JADGMN010000002.1:0-304530 GCF_020662285.1 Clostridioides sp. ES-S-0108-01
TTGACTCATGTATGCGTAGGTTCGAGTCCTGCATCCCCAGCCAAATAGTATGGTCTATTAGCTCAGTCGGTAGAGCACCTGACTTTTAATCAGGGTGTCCCGCGTTCGAGTCGCGGATAGATCACCAATGGAGAGGTGTCCGAGTGGTTTAAGGAGCTGGTCTTGAAAACCAGTGACTTCGAAAGGGGCCGTGGGTTCGAATCCCACCCTCTCCGCCAAATGCCCAGATAGCTCAGTCGGTAGAGCAGGGGACTGAAAATCCCCGTGTCGGTGGTTCGATTCCGCCTCTGGGCACCAGAATATGGCGGTATAGCTTAGTTGGCTAGAGCGTTCGGTTCATACCCGAGAGGTCATAGGTTCGACTCCTATTACCGCTACTAAAATTTAATGTGGGCCATTAGCTCAGTTGGTTAGAGCGCCCGGCTCATAACCGGTAGGTCTGGGGTTCGAGTCCCTGATGGCCCACCACATTAGATTATAAATATAAGGTGGGTATAGCTCAGTTGGTTAGAGCGCCAGATTGTGGCTCTGGAGGTCGTGAGTTCGACTCTCATTATCCACCCCAAATAGCATGGTCTATTAGCTCAGTCGGTAGAGCACCTGACTTTTAATCAGGGTGTCCCGCGTTCGAGTCGCGGATAGATCACCAAAAAGGCGGCGACATAGCCAAGTGGTAAGGCAGTGGACTGCAACTCCTTGATCCCCAGTTCGAATCTGGGTGTCGCCTCCAATAAAATGCGCTCATAGCTCAACTGGATAGAGTGTCTGACTACGAATCAGAAGGTTAGGGGTTCGAGTCCCTTTGGGCGCACCATATAAATATCGAGGGATTATAGCTCAGCTGGGAGAGCACCTGCCTTACAAGCAGGGGGTCACAGGTTCGAGCCCTGTTAATCCCACCAGTGCAAACCTCTAGTAATTTTACTAGAGGTTTTATTTTTGATTGAAAAAGTTTTTATATTTAGGAGGTAAGAAACTTGTATATAGTAATAGGAAATGAAATAATTGATAGTGAAGAACTCAAAATAACTATAGATAAAAATAGTAAATTTAAAGTCGAAAAGGATTTAAGTAAAAGCACAAAAAGAGAAGATGTAATAGCATATCAACTAAGCATAGATTTAAACTACTTAGATGCTCTTATAAATGAGCAATATGATTCTGTTAGTTTATCTGATGAGGAGAAATTTGATGAATATATGACTTTATCTGATGAACTTGCGTTGGATTTAGAAGAACTTATGCCAAAATACACAATAATAAATGCTAGAGCATATAAATTAGATGAAGTAGATGGAGTTATAAAAATAATACTAGCTGTAGCATATGCAGATTTAGGTCATTTAAAACTTTCTGATGTAGTAAAGAGGCTATCTAGACAAATAGATTAGAATATGAATAGATATGAACTATATTAAAAAAATATATAAAATCTTACGTAAAGATGTAAATAATTATGTAAACATAGAAAAAAATAGTATAAAATTAGGTCAATTATAGAAATTTTCGCATAAATTCATCTGAAATTCCATAAAAAATGCCTTAATTTTAGTGAGGTAAATTGAGTTTACACAGTCTAAAAATTACTTATATTTATAAATTTATCTTATTAATTAAGGAACTTTCTTAAACATCTTCAAAAATAAAGTATTTTAGTCTATAATCTTTAATATTACACAAACAATAAAGGAGAAGAATAGAGTATGCTTAAAAAGTTTAATAAAATACTAGTAGCTAATAGAGGCGAAATAGCTATAAGGATATTTAGAGCCTGTTCAGAATTGGGAATAAAAAGTGTTGGTATATACAGTAAAGAAGATAAATATGGATTATTTAGAACAAAAGCAGATGAATCATATTTGATAGGAGAAGGTAAAGGGCCGATAGATGCATATCTAGATATGGATGGAATAATAGATTTAGCAAAGAGAAAAAAAGTTGATGCTATACATCCGGGATATGGTTTTTTAGCAGAGAATGCAGAATTTGCTCGTAAGTGTGAAGAGAATGGAATTACTTTTATAGGACCATCATCTAAAGTAATGAATATGATGGGGGATAAGATAAATTCTAAAAAAATCGCAAAAGAAGTTAATGTTCAAACTATACCAGGAGTAGAAAAAGCAATAAGAAGTACTGAGGAAGCAAAAGAAGTTGCAAACAAAATAGGATATCCTGTTATGATAAAAGCATCTAATGGTGGTGGCGGTAGAGGTATGAGAATTGTACACTGCGAAGAAGACTTAGAGCTTGAATATGAAACTGCTTGTAGTGAATCAAGAAAAGCTTTTGGAGAAGATATCATATTTATAGAAAAATATATAGCTGATCCAAAACATATAGAAGTTCAAATATTAGGAGATAACTATGGAAATATAGTTCACTTATATGAGAGAGATTGTTCTGTTCAAAGGAGACACCAAAAAATAATAGAATATGCACCAGCTTTTTCACTAGATGATAAAGTAAGAAAAGAAATATGTGAGGATGCAGTTAAGTTATCAAAGCATGTGGGTTATTCTAATGCCGGAACATTAGAATTCTTAGTAGATGCAAATGGTGGACATTACTTTATAGAAATGAACACAAGAGTACAGGTTGAACATACTGTAACAGAGATGGTTACAGGAATAGATATAGTTCAAAGCCAAATACTAATAGCCCAAGGATACAGCTTAGATAGTGAAGAAATCAATATAAAATCACAAGATGATGTGGAAATAAGGGGATACTCTATCCAATGTAGAATAACTACAGAAGACCCTAAGAATAAATTCATGCCTGATACAGGTAAAATTCAAGTTTATAGAACTGGTTCAGGATTTGGTATAAGGCTAGATGGAGGAAATGGATTTACAGGAGCAAACATAAGTCCTCACTATGATAGTTTATTAGTTAAAACAATATCTTGGGATAGAACATTCCAAGGAGCAATAAATAAAACTATAAGATCTATAAAAGAACTTAGAGTTAGAGGTGTTAAAACTAATGTAGGATTCTTAGTTAATGTTTTAAATAATCCTATATTCTCAAATGGTAAATGTAGTACTAAATTTATAGATGAAAATCCAGATTTATTTAAAATAACAGAAAGTAAAGATAGAGGAACAAAATTACTTCAGTTCATAGGTGATGTAATTGTAAATGATAATGCTTGTAAAGAAAAGCCATTATTTGACGCATTACATGACCCAAGAATGGATAAGGATGGTTCAAAGGCAGAAGGAAGTAAAATACTTTTTGATAAGTTAGGTAAATCTGCGTATATAGAAAAGATAAAAAATGATAAGAAATTATTATTAACAGATACAACAATGAGAGATGCACATCAATCATTATTAGCAACAAGAATAAGAACATATGACTTATTAAAAGTAGCTAAGCCAACAGAAAAATATCAAAAGGATTTATTCTCACTTGAAATGTGGGGTGGAGCTACTTATGATGTTGCATATAGATTTTTAAAAGAATCTCCTTGGCGTAGATTGCAAAAACTAAGAGAAGAAATACCAAGTATAATGTTTCAAATGTTACTTAGAGCATCAAATGGAGTTGGATATAAAAACTATCCAGATAATGTAATAGAAGAATTTACAAAAGAATCTGCTAGACAAGGTATAGATGTATTTAGAATATTTGACTCATTAAACTGGGTTGAAAATATGAAACCATCTATTAATACAGCTTTAGAAACTGGAAAAATTGTTGAAGCAACTATGTGTTACACAGGTGATATACTAGATAAGACTAAAACTAAATATAATCTGGAATATTATATTAAAATGGCACAAGAACTAGAAAGTTTAGGAGCAGATATAATAGCAATAAAAGATATGTCAGGGCTTCTTAAACCATATTCAGCTTATACACTAGTTAAAGAGTTAAAGAAAAATGTAAAAGCACCAATACATTTACACACTCATGATACAAGTGGAAATGGTGTAGCAACTTGTTTAATGGCATCAGAAGCTGGTGTAGACATAATTGATGCTGCACTAGAATCTATGGCAGGACTTACAAGTCAACCATCACTTAATGCTATAGTAGAGGCTCTTAAGAATACAGAAAGAGACACATGTATAGATTTATTTGGATATGATGAGTTAGGAAAATATTATAAGGATTTAAGAAAAGTTTATAATAAATTTGAAAGTGATTTAACTAATTCTTGTGCAGAAATATACAATTTTGAAATACCAGGAGGTCAATATACAAACCTAAAACCTCAAGCTGATAGTTTAGGATTAGTTAATAGATTTGATGAAGTTAAAGAAAAATATAAAGAAGCTAATGAAGTTGTAGGAGATATAATAAAAGTAACTCCATCTTCAAAAGTTGTAGGAGATTTAGCTATCTTTATGACTAAAAATAAATTAGATAAAGACAATATAATAGAAGAAGGTAAAAACTTATCATTCCCAGACTCTGTTGTGGACTACTGTAAAGGTATGATTGGTCAACCAGAAGGTGGAATACCGAAAGATTTACAAGAGGTAGTTTTAAAAGGTGAAGAAGCTATCACAGTAAGACCAGGTTCATTATTACCAGCAGAAGATTTTGATGAAATAGCTAAATATCTAAATGAAAAATATGATATAAATGCTAATATAAGAAATGTTATAAGCTATGCTTTATATCCAAAAGTATATGAAGATTATATCAAACATTTACAACACTATAATGATATATCTAAACTTGAAAGTGATGTATTCTTCTATGGATTAAATAAAAATGAAGAATGTGAAGTAGAAATAGAAGAAGGTAAAGTATTAACAATAAGATTAGTTGAAATCGGTGAAGTTAAGGAAAATGGATTTAGAACTATAGGATTTGAGTTAAATGGAATGGTTAGAGAAGTAGAGATAAAAGATAAGAACTTCTCTGGAAAAATTAATAATGTTGAAAAGGCTGATATGAATGACCCCCTTCAAATTGGAGCAAGTATTCCAGGAAAAGTTATAAAAATAATGGTTAAAGAAGAGGATGAAGTAAAAGCAAATCAACCATTAATAGTTATAGAGGCTATGAAGATGGAAACTATAATAGTTGCTAAGACTGATGGAGTAATTAAGTCAATCAAAGTAAAAGAAGATGATATGGTTGAAGATAAACAATTATTAATGATAATGAAGTAATTGAATTAAGATAATTAAAAAAACACTCTGAAATGTTTAATAAAAAATGTTTCAGAGTGTTTTTATTTATTTAAATTAAATATTTGTTAAAAAAAGAGGACAATCACCTCCATATGTAGAAATAAAGTTAGTAAGGAAAATGTTATCTAAAAATTCTAAATATAGTAAATATTTTCCATAATATTTCTTAGGAAATAACAGCTAAGAGAAAATACATAAATTTAAAAGGTGGGTGCTTATATGAAGGTTTATGATAGTAAAATGTTGAGAAATGTAGCGGTATTAGGACATAGCGGATGTGGAAAAACAAATCTAATCGAAACTATAGCTTACACAGCAAACACTAATAAGATACCTAAATTAACAGACAAGGTAAATATGACTTATAGCATGGGATTAATACCTATAGAGTATAATGATTATAAGTTTAACTTATTGGATACCCCAGGATATTTTGACTTTAGCGGAGACGTTGTGTCATCTCTTAGAGCAAGTGATGCAGCAATAATAGTAATAGATGCAACAGCACCTATTCAAGTTGGTACAGAGAAATCATTAGAACTAACTGAGAGTATTCCTAAGATAATGTTTATAAATAAAATAGATAATGAAAAAGCAAGATATAAAGATGCAATAGCAATGTTAAGAGAAAAATACAATAATAAGATAGTTCCTATGATAAGTCCTATATACAAAGATAAAAACTTTGTAAAGTTACATAATGTATTTGAAAACATAGATGATTTAGAAGGTGAGTTCAAGGAACAAGCTATGAGTGTTAAAGAGGCATTAATGGAGCTTATAGCAGAAACTGATGACCAAATATTAGATAAATATTTTAATGGTGAAGAATTAACTACAGAAGAGATACAAAAAGGTATTATTATAGGTATACAAAGAGGTGATATTATACCTGTAATATGTGGTTCAACTATAAATAATATAGGTACAAAGGAAATATTAGATACAATATCAAGTTATTTAGAACCTATCTTTACAGAGGAAAGCAAACCATTTAGGGGATTAGTATTTAAAACTATGGTTGACCCATTTGTTGGAAAGATGTCATATATAAAAATTACTGAGGGTGTACTTTCTAAGGATAAAGATATTTTTAATATAAATAAAAATGTAAAAGAAAAAATAGCTAATATATATACATTGAGAAATAGTGAATTAGTAGAAATAGAAAAAGCTAAAGCTGGTGATATAGTAGTTATAACTAAAGTTAATTCTCTAAAAACAGGAGACACTATATCTGCAGATAAAGATGCAGAAGTTTTAGAAAAGATAGATTTTCCTAAACCACAAATATATTATGCAGTAACTCCTAAGAATAAAGGGGATGAAGAAAAAGTAGCATCTGTATTAAATAAACTGGTAGAAGAGGACCCTACATTACATTGGTATAGAAATACAGAGACAAAGCAAGCCCTTTTAGGAGGTCAAGGAGAACTTCATATAAAAACAATTAAAAATAAAATGAAAGATAAATTTGGTGTTGATGTTGAATTGAATGACCTTAAAGTTCCTTATAGAGAAACTATAAAAGGGACAGCTGATGTGCAAGGAAAACATAAAAAACAATCAGGTGGTCATGGTCAATATGGAGATGTAAAAATAAGATTTGAAAGATGTGAATCTGATTTTGAATTTACAGAAGAAATATTTGGTGGTTCTGTACCAAAACAATATATACCAGCAGTTGAAAAAGGTCTAAAAGATTCCATGCAAAAAGGTATATTAGCAGGTTATCCAGTTACAAATATAAAAGCTACACTTTACGATGGTTCATACCATGATGTAGACTCTTCTGAAATGGCCTTTAAGATGGCAGCAAGTGCAGCCTTTAAAAAAGGTATGGAAGAAGCACACCCAATACTACTAGAACCTATAATGAAACTTAAGATAACTGTTCCAGAAGAATATATGGGAGATGTTATGGGTGATATAAATAAGAGAAGAGGAAAAATATTTGGAATGGAACCAGATAACAAAGGTAAACAAATAATATTTGCAGAAGCTCCACAGGCAGAGACATTTAAATATGCAATAGATTTAAGAGCAATGACACAAGGTAGAGGATACTTTGAAATGGAACTAGAGAGATATGGAGAGGTTCCATCACAATTTGCAGAAAAAATAATTGGGTTAGCTACTGCAAAGTAATAAACAAGAATAAATAAAATAGAATAATAAACAATTAATAGACAATATTAAAAATATTTTTAGGATTTGAACTAGGTATAAGTTTATTTGAAGTAAACATATACCTAGTTTTTATATATTTTTAATGGATAAAAAAATAAAAAATACTTTCTTAAACGTTTTAATAAAAAGAAAGTATTTTTTTATTATTTTTTTCAAAATGTTTAATAATAAAGATGAGAAGGTATATCTAAAATATAAAATGTTTAAAATATTGAAATCTAATCATGAAGCAAAAACTTTAGTGTTTAGTTATCATAAGCATAATAAATAAAAACTCATAATTAATGAAAAAATAGATTCATATATAAGTTACTATAAAAAATTTAAATTTATGCAATTTAGGGCTTTAAAAATTTAAATAATAGGTGTAAAATAATAGTCAAAGAAAGTCAAAAATAAAAAGGTGTGTGGTGAGATTAATGGCAACTATGACAGATATAATTGAAAAATTTATTAAAGATTTGATGGAAGAAGACAATAGCATACAAATTCAAAGAAATGAACTAGCAAACTTGTTTAGTTGTGCACCATCACAAATAAATTATGTCTTAACAACAAGATTTACAATAGATAAAGGATATTATATTGAAAGTAAAAAAGGTGGCGGAGGATATGTTCAAATAGAAAAAATACGAAAAAGTAAAGATGGGCATATTAGAGAACTATTAAATGAAAAAATAGGAAGTCAAATATCATATAAGAAAGCAAAAGAGTTATTACAAGGTTTAAGAGAGTCAGGTTTAATTAGTGAAAAAGAATTAAAATTAATATTATATGCAATAGATGATAAATCATTATGTATGCCAATCTATGAATTAAAGGAGAAGGTAAGGTCTAACATTTTAAAGAATATAATAATAGGATTATTTAGTATAGAGGAGTGATAATTTATGCTATGTCAAAAATGCAATAAGAATAAAGCATCTGTATATTACAATAAGATAGTCAATGGAGAAAAGACTGAGATGTATCTATGTAGTGAATGTGCAAAAGGGAATACAGAAATGAATTTTAATTTAGATATGCCTTTTTCAATGATGGATATATTTTCTAATTTAGGTTTTCAGCCTAAAAAAGAACTTGAAGAAAAGCTAGTTTGCCCTAAATGTAATATGACATATAGTGAATTTAAGAACAATGGAAGATTTGGATGTAATGAATGTTACAATGCATTTAGTAGTCAAGTAAATCCAATGCTTCAAAATATACATGGGCATATAGAACATACAGGCAAAGCACCTAAAAAATCTTTTTATAAGATAAGTGTGGAAAATGAGATTAAAGAACTAAAAGAAGATTTAGATAGAGCTATAAAAAATGAAGAGTATGAATTAGCTGCTCAATTTAGAGACAAAATTAAATATTTAAAAGGTTCTATTGACTAAGATTGGAGTGATATTATGAAAGAGAACATAGTCATGAAATCAAGAGTTAGGTTAGCTAGAAATTTAAATAATTATCCTTTTCCAAATAGATTAGATAAAGAATGTGCTATGGAAATAATAGAAAAAGTAAAAAATGCATTTATGAGTTCTAGTTTAGAACAAAAAGAAGAATTTGATTTCTATAAAATTGAAGATTTAGACCAATCTAAAAAAATGCTTATGGTTGAAGAACATATAATAAGCCCAGATTTAGCAGAAAATGATAAAAGTGCAGTTATAGTGAAAAAAGATAAAACTGTAAGCATAATGATAAATGAAGAAGACCATATAAGAATACAAACAATATGTGATGATTTGAATTTAGAATATTCATATAGTATGGCAAATGAAATAGATGATTTGTTAGAGTCAAGTTTAGAATATGCATTTAGTACAAAGCTAGGTTATCTAACATCTTGTCCAACTAATACAGGAACAGGAATGAGGGCTTCCGTAATGATGCATTTGCCAGCATTAAGTCAGCTAGGTTATATGGATGAACTTTATAAAATTTCATCACAGATAGGTATAGCAATCCGAGGTATATATGGAGAACGAACAGAAGCATTAGGAAATATATATCAAATATCTAATCAACTTACACTTGGAAGAACAGAGTCTAATATTATAGAAAATGTAAGTGGACTTGCAAAAGATGCAATTTCAAAAGAAATAAAAGCTAGAGAAATATTGCAAAAAAATTTAGGTATAAAACTAGAAGATAAAATATTTAGGTCAATAGGGACACTTGAAAATTCAAGAGTAATGAGTAGTGCAGAAGCAATGAGTCATCTATCTAATATAAAAATGGGAATAGAAATGAACTATATAGATAAACTAGATTTAAGGGCTATAGAACAACTTATGATAGGTATACAACCAGCACATCAGTCAATAATGTATAAGAGTGATGATGTTGAGGATAGAGATATAAATAGAGCAACATACATTAGAGAAACTTTGGAAAAATTAAGAGGAGGGATGAATTGTGAACTTCAATAGATTTACACAAAGAGCTAAGAAGGCAATTGATTTAGCGTTTGAATCTGCTAAAAGCTTAGGACACAATATTGTTGGAAGTGAACATATACTTTTAGGTCTTTTAAGAGAAGAAGAAGGTATAGCTTCTAAAGTTCTAAGTAAAGTTGGATTTACAGAAGCTTATTTAGAAGGAAAAATAGTTGATATGGAAGGTAAGGGAGAAGAAATCTCAGAAGAGATAGTATTAAGCCCAAGAAGTAAACAAATACTTGAATTATCAGGTATGTTTGCAAATAAGTTGAAAACAAATTATATTGGGACTGAGCATATATTGTTAGCAATTATTCAAGAAGGTGAAGGAATAGCTAATAAGATTTTAAATTATGCTGGAGTAAATGATAGGACTCTAGCCCAATTAACAATTGATATGATGGGTATTAGTGATAAAAATCAATACAAAGCAGAAAATAGTTACACGGGCAACCAGAATCAAGCAGAATCTAAAGTGCTTGATAAATATGGAAGAAATCTTACACTATATGCAAAGCAGAATAAAATAGACCCTGTAATAGGTAGAGAAAAAGAAATACAAAGAGTAATACAAATATTAAGTAGAAGGACTAAAAACAATCCAGTCTTGATAGGAGACCCAGGAGTAGGTAAAACAGCTATAGCTGAAGGTCTGGCAACAAATATAGCTTTAGGAAATGTTCCAGAAACATTAAAAAACAAAACTTTATATTCTTTAGAGATGGGTTCATTATTAGCTGGGGCTAAGTATAGAGGAGAATTTGAAGAGAGAATTAAAGAGGTTGTAGATGAAGTTGTTAAAAATGGAAATATAATTTTATTTATAGATGAAATGCATACAATAATAGGAGCTGGGTCTACAGGAGAAGGTTCTATAGATGCATCAAATATATTAAAACCAGCCTTAGCAAGAGGAGAAATACAAGTTATAGGTGCAACAACGATTGATGAATATAGAAAGCATGTTGAAAAAGATTCTGCCCTAGAAAGAAGATTCCAGCCAGTTATGGTAGATGAGCCAACTAAAGAAGATTCAATAAAAATATTAGAAGGATTGAGAGATAAATATGAAGCTCATCATAAAGTTAAAATAACTGATGACGCCATAAAGGCAGCTGTAGAATTATCAACTAGATATATATCAGACAGATATTTGCCAGATAAAGCTATAGACTTGATTGATGAAGCTGCATCAAAAGTAAGATTAAAAGAAAATACACCTCCTTCAGAATTAAAAAAATTAGAATTAGAAATAGAAAATATAGATAAAGAAAAAGAAGAAGCAGTAAGATGTCAAGACTTTGAGAAAGCAGCAAAAATAAGAGATGAACAAGGTCTGCTTAAAAAACAATTAGAAGATGTTAGACAAAGATGGAATAAGTCATCTAAACATTCAGATTTAGTTGATGGAGAAGTTATTGCTGAGGTAGTAGGATTATGGACAGGAATACCTGTTAATAAAATTCTTGAAGAAGAAGCTGATAGACTTTTAAGACTTGAGGAAATACTGCACAATAGAGTCATAGGTCAAGAACAAGCAGTAAAATCTATCTCAAAGGCAATTAGAAGGTCAAGAGCAGGTCTTAAAGACCCGAATAGACCAATTGGTTCATTTTTATTTTTAGGTCCTACAGGAGTAGGTAAGACAGAATTATCTAAGGCATTGGCAGAAGTACAGTTTGGAGATGAAAATCAAATAATTAGAATAGATATGTCTGAATATATGGAAAAACATGCTGTATCAAGAATGATAGGTTCACCTCCAGGTTACGTAGGTCACGATGAAGGTGGTCAATTAACTGAAAAAGTAAGAAGAAATCCATATTCAGTTATCCTATTTGATGAGATAGAAAAAGCTCACCCAGATGTATTTAATATTCTATTACAAATTCTAGATGATGGTAGATTAACTGATTCAAAAGGAAGAACTGTAGATTTTAAGAATACTATTGTAATAATGACATCAAACGTTGGTGCATCTACAATTGGTAGACAAAAAACTTTAGGATTTAGTATAGCTAAAGGAGACGAAGAAGAAAAATCTCAATATGAAAAAATGAAAGAAAATATAATGGGTGAATTAAAACAAAGATTCAGACCAGAGTTTTTAAACAGAATAGATGATATAATTGTTTTCCATTCATTAAATGAAAATCACATATCAAAAATAATACTTTTAATGGCAGCAAAACTACAAGACAGACTAAAAGAAATGGATATAAAATTAGAAATGAGTGATGAGGCTGTTAAATTAATTTCTAAATCTGGATTTGACTTAGAATATGGAGCGAGACCTCTTAAAAGAGCCTTACAAAAAGAGTTGGAAGATGAGCTATCTGAGGCAATCTTAAAAGGCAATGTGAAAAAGGGAAGTAATGTAGTGGCAAAAGTCAAAGATGAGAAAATAGTTTTTGAAACTAAATAATTTAATAGAGTTGCATTTTAAAATATTGCAAATACAAGTTTTATGATTTAAACAAAATTTTAAGGGCAATGAATCTATAATAATTCATTGTCCTTAATTATTTTATTTAATCTTTACATATTGTCTTTCATATATGCTAAAATTATAGTATAGAATAATAAATTAAGGATGATAAAAGTATGGCAAAAATAAAAACAAAATATGTATGTCAATCTTGTGGATATGAAACAGCTAAATGGCTTGGTAAATGTCCGGAATGTACAAAATGGAATACATTTGTAGAAGAAGTAGACCAAAAAAGCACCAAAAAAGAGGTCTTTATAATAGATAAATCCTCATCTAAACCAGTTAGTATAAATTCAATAGAAAGTAAAGAAGAAGAGAGGTTTACAACAGATATAAATGAATTAGATAGAGTACTTGGAGGAGGTATAGTTAAAGGCTCTTTAGTACTTGTTGGTGGAGACCCTGGTATAGGTAAATCAACACTTTTAATCCAAGTATCTAGTAATGTTGCTAATTTAGGAAAAACTGTTTTATATATAACTGGAGAAGAATCAGAATCTCAAATAAAAATGAGAGCTAAAAGATTAGGTATTAACTCAGAAAATTTATATATATTTGCTGAAAATAATTTAAGTATAATTGAATCTTATTTAGAAAGCGTAAATCCAGAATTAATAATTCTAGACTCAATTCAAACTGTCTTTAGTCCAGAAATATCCTCGGCACCAGGAACTGTCAGCCAAATTAAAGAAGGTACTTCAAAATTCATGAAAATTTCTAAAAAAATGGGAATTTCAACATTTATAGTTGGGCATGTTACAAAAGAAGGTTCACTAGCAGGACCAAAATTATTAGAGCATATGGTTGATACTGTTCTATATTTTGAAGGAGAAAGATATAATACTTATAGATTAGTAAGGGCTGTTAAAAATAGATTTGGCTCAACTAATGAACTTGGAGTATTTGAAATGAGAGATTTGGGATTAGTAGAACTTGATAATCCATCTAAAATTTTAATATCTGAAAAACCAAAAGATGTAGCAGGTTCAGTAATAATATCTACGGTAGAAGGTACGAGACCGATGTTACTTGAATTACAAGCATTAGTTTCACCTACAAGTTTTGGTATACCAAAAAGAACATCTACAGGTGTAGATTACAATAGAGTAGGTATGTTGCTAGCAGTATTAGAAAAACGTGTTGGTTTGCAAATACAAAATCAAGATGTCTATATAAACATAGTTGGAGGAATAAAGATAAATGAACCTTCAATTGACTTGGGGATAGCTATTTCTGTAGCATCTAGTTTTAGAAATATACCAATAGATGAAGATATAGCTGTTACAGGAGAAGTGGGGCTTACAGGAGAAGTTAGAGCAGTAAGCTTTATAGAAAAGAGAATTGCTGAGTGTAAGAAGCTTGGATTTAAAAAAATAGTAATTCCTAGAAGTAATTATGAAGTCGTAAAAGATACTAAAGGCATAGAAATATGGCCGGCAGATAACTTAAGACAAGCTATAAATATAGTACTTGGGAGGAATCAATAAATATGGAGAATTTTTTAGATAATAAAAATATGTTATATGCATTAAAAATGATATCTCCTGGAACTCCACTTAGATTAGGTCTAAACAACGTACTAAGAGCTAAAACAGGTGGATTGATTGTAATTGCAACCAATGAAGATGTAATGAAAATAGTAGATGGTGGATTTGCTATAAATGCAGAGTATTCACCTGCATATCTATATGAGTTAGCTAAAATGGATGGAGCTATAGTTTTAAGTGGTGATGTAAAGAAAATACTATTTGCTAATGCACAACTTATACCGGATTATTTTATAGAAACATCAGAAACAGGAACAAGACATAGAACAGCGGAAAGAGTAGCAAAGCAAACTGGTGCTATAGTCATAGGAATTTCACAAAGAAGAAATGTTATAACAGTTTATAAAGGAAATGAGAAGTATGTAGTCGAAGATATATCTAAGATATTTACTAAGGCAAATCAGGCTATACAAACTTTAGAAAAATATAAGACAGTATTAGACCAAGCTATAACAAATTTAAATGCTTTAGAATTTAATGATTTGGTAACTATTTATGATGTTGCCCTAGTTATGCAAAAAATGGAAATGGTAATGAGGGTTACAAGTATAATTGAAAAATATATGATAGAATTGGGTGATGAAGGAACTTTAGTAAGCATGCAGTTAGAAGAATTAATGGGTACAACTAGAATAGACCAGAAATTAATATTCAAAGATTATAATAAAGAAAATACAGAGATAAAAGAACTTATGAAAAAGGTCAAAAACTTAAACTCAGAAGAATTAATAGAATTAGTTAATATGGCAAAACTATTAGGGTATAGTGGTTTTTCAGAAAGCATGGATATGCCTATAAAAACAAGAGGTTATAGAATTCTTAGTAAAATACATAGACTACCAACAGCAATAATAGAAAACTTAGTAAATTATTTTGAAAACTTTCAACAAATTCTAGATGCATCTATTGAAGAACTAGATGAAGTTGAAGGAATAGGTGAAATAAGAGCAACATATATAAAAAATGGACTCATAAAAATGAAACAATTAGTATTATTAGATAGACATATATGATGAATTTTAAATGAATTTTACTACTTTTTTCTTGAATATAATATACACTTTGGTCTATAATAGATAAGTATAACTAGGGGGTGAAGCATTGATAAGGAAAGTAACAAGAATATTGTTTATTTTACTTGGATTTACAATAGGTATAACGACCTATTTAACATTAATGAAAGATTTTGAAATATTAACATTTGGAAAAGAAACATATGGTTATATCGCAGCTGTAGTAGCAGGTATAATAATAGCCATTTTAGGATATCTTATAGAACCATGGGTTGTAAATAAAGTAAAAGAAATTGCTAAAATAGTGGATAAAGAATTGTCAAAATATCCTCAGACTGATATATTGTTAGGGTCTATGGGTCTTATAGTAGGATTTGTTATTGCATATTTATTAAGTGGATTAGTAAATAGAATACCAATAGTAGGTGGAATATTATCCTTATTATTATATTTATTCCTAGGATATCTTGGAATGAAAGTTGCGCTTAAAAGTAAAAATGATTTATTTAATATTGGAAAATTAGGAAGATTAGCAAATCCTATTAAAGATAAAGAGAAAGAGAATAAAAAAGACATAAAAGCCATTCCTCCAAAAGTATTAGATACAAGTGTAATAATTGATGGAAGGATAGCTGATATTTGTAAGACCGGATTTATAGAAGGAAAACTTATTATTCCTGCTTTTGTTTTGGAGGAACTAAGACATATTGCAGATTCTTCAGATGATTTAAAAAGAGTAAGAGGTAGAAGAGGTCTGGATATATTAAATATAATTCAGAAAGAATTAAATATAGAAGTTGAAATAAGTGAGAGAGATTTTGATGATATAGCAGAAGTTGATAGTAAATTGTTAAAGCTTGCTCAGGTTTTAAATGGAAAAGTTGTTACAAACGATTATAACTTAAATAAAGTTGCTCAATTCCAAGGTGTTGAAGTATTAAATATAAATGAGTTAGCTAATGCTATAAAACCAGTTGCTATACCAGGTGAAGATATGGTTGTTCAAGTGGTTAAAGAAGGAAAAGAGGCTCAACAGGGTGTTGCATATCTAGATGATGGAACTATGATAGTTGTTGATGGAGGAAGAAAACATATGAATGAGACTATAAAAGTACTCGTTACTTCTGTTCTTCAAACTCCTGCAGGTAGAATGATATTTGCAAAACCTAAAAATTAATATATTCAAATAAACCAATAGTTTGGGCTGTTTATTTTAAATAGATGGTCCAAATTTATTTATTTATAACGACAATGTTTAATGTATTCTTAAAGGTGAGGATTTAAATCAGAAAGCAGGGAGAATTTATGAGAAAAAAGATTATATCTTTCTTAGCAACATTTATCATAATATTAATATCGATGAGTCAATATAATTTTGCGGATGATATACCGACATATGGAAAAGTGATATTTATAGATATGAATAGAACTAGTATGAGCAATATGTTAAAAATAAAATCATTGAGAGAAGAACTAGATGGTAGGGGATATATAGGTCTAATGAACATAAGAGGTGATAAAGGTAATGATGACAGACGATCATATGCTAGTATGGGTGCTGGTGGAAGAGCTAATGTAGCTAATGAAGAAGATATTAATTTTGAGAGCTCAAGTAAAGATAGAGACATAGCTTTTAAATCGGCTACAGGAAAAAGCGCAAAAGGTATAAATAATTTAACTATAAATAAGTCTATAAATGAAAATTTAAACTTTGGGGAGTACGGTTCTGTATTAGGGTCATTAGGTCAAAGTTTATCTGACAATGGGTTAAAAGTATCTGTGTTGGGAAATGCAGATATAATTGAAAATGGTCAGCTTATAAAAAATAGAAACTTATGCCTAGTTGCAATGGATGAGTATGGGAGAATTCCTAATGGAAACGTAGATAATATAAATAAGAAAGATTTATCTATGCCTTATGGAATATCAACTGATTATAATAAATTGATTACAGAGACTAAAGAAGCTTACAAAAATAATGATGTAGTTTTTGTGGAGCTTGGAGATACATATAGATTAGATTTATATAAACCAAATTTAACCGAAAAAACATATGTTAACATGAAAAATAGCATAGAAAAAAATATAGATGTATACTTAAAAAATGTATTTTCTATGGTTGGAGAAAATGACACTGTTTATATATCAAGTGCATTTCCAAGTGACTTAGATTATAAAAACAAAAGAAGACTTTCTCCAATAATAAAATTAAATGGTGATGGAAAAGGTCTATTATCATCTTCAACTACCAGAAGAGAGGGTATTGTAACAAATCTAGATGTGGGAGTTGAAATATTAGATAATTTTAATATAAAAAATCAAAATATGGTTGGAAGAAAATATGAACCTATTAGCAGAGATGATAATAAAGAATATTTGATGGATGAATATCAAAAGATAGTATCTATTTCAAGCATAAGGTCTACAATACTTAATGGTTTTGTAAGTATAGTTTTCTTGTCATGGATAGTTGCTATGATTGCAATTTTATTTAGAAAGCATATATCAAAAAATTATAAAGAAACAACATTTTTTATATTAAAGGAACTTTTAAAAATAGGAATAGTAATGCCACTATCATTTATGATAACCCCAATAATGAATTTCAAAACGCCATTAGCAATATCTTTAGGAATAATTATAATAACACTTACGATATATCTTATAAGTAAAGTTTTAATAAAGAACGATTTAAAAAATATGCTGTTCTTTACTGGATTAACTATATTGATTGTGGTTATTGATTCTGCACTTGGTTCGTATTTAATGAAAAGTAATGTCATGAGTTATGACTGCATAATTGGAGCTAGATATTATGGAGTAGGAAATGAATATCAGGGTGTGGCAATAGGTAGTTCAATATTTACATTTGTAATTTTACTTACATATAAAAATATACCAAAATGGTCTGTAATAGTTTTTTCTTTGGCTATCTTAATTACAAGTGCATCTCCAATTATGGGGGCAAATGTTGGAAGTGCTATTTCTGAATGTGTTGCATTTTTACTATTTATACTATTGATATATAATATAAAGATAGATTTCAAAAAAATTGTATTATTAGGTATAGCAGTATTATTTGTATTAGGGGTCTTTGTAGCAATAGATATGATTTCAGGAAGTAATTCACATTTAGGTGTGTTTGTAAAAGAAATTTACTTTAATGGACCAGGAGAAATAATACAAACATTTAGTAGAAAGATAGAGATGAATTTAAAACTAGCTCAAACCAGTACATGGGTTAATATACTACTAACTGGAATAGGGGTAATCTTAGTTCTTATGATTAATCAGATTAGATATTTTAAGCAATTGCTTGATGAATATCCAATTGTATTTAAAGGATTTATAGCATCAATAGCAGGATGTTTAGTAACTCTTTTAGTGAACGATTCTGGGATTGTGTCATCAGCTACAGCCTTTATTTATGTAATTGTACCTATGATAATATTAAGTATAAATCTGATAGCATTAAAAGAATAAGCCATGTATGGATACTATGTAAAGAACACATTAATTTAACTTCATTTTTATAAAATAAAGTTAAGAAGAAAGTTTATAAAAATAAATTATTATACAAAAAGGGGTTGTCTTAAAATTGATTTTTTCTAATCAAATTTTAAGAACAACTCCTTTTTTAATTACAAAGATAGGTAATATAGAATATTATATTTTAGATAGATTTTTTTCTTATATGTTTAGGGGTACACTTAAATTTTTCCTTAAAAATTCTGTAAAATAATTTTGTATTAGTAAATCCATGAGCTTCTAATATACTACACAAGGTATCATTTGTGTTAATTAAGTCTTTATAAATATGAGAAATACGTACATCATTTAAATATTCTAAGTAAGTCTGTCCCATATACTGTTTAAATTTTCTACAAAAATATTCTGGTTGTAAGTGTGCTACCTTAGCGATTTTGTTAATAGAAATAGGAGTCTTGTAATTAATCTTTGTGTATTCCAAAACTGGCTCAAATTTTGATAAGTCAAGTGCTGTATTTCTCATATTTTTATTACCTATATCTATTTTGAAGTTTGTATATAATTCAAATAAAAGTTCAAATAATAAGCTCGTAAAGCGTAGATTAGCTGCTGGAGGAGAACTAAGTTTGATTTCTCTCATGTTTTCTAATATAAGTTTAACTTTATTTGAATTTTTTTTATAGTTATTGTCATTAACATTGACCTTAAAGTCAAAATAGCAATTTTTAAAATCAGGAATGTATTTACTTAGAAAAGATAATGGTACTTGCAATAATATAGAGGTATTTTCATAAATACATCTAGTTGAATGAATAACTCCAGAATTAATGAACATACACTCATTAGCTTTTAAATTATAAGTGTAGCCTTCCATGTTAATTTGTAAATCACCAGAAGTTATATAAATTATTTCTAATGAATTATGCCAATGATTTGCTACATAACTACCACTATCATCAAATAGTTTAAAATTAACATCTAAATTATCAATAGGTTCAACTATTTCATGTGAAAAATTATTTCTGTTCATAATAATCTCCTCCCTATAATTTTATATTATAATTAGTAAATTTATAATATTCAATAATAAAAAGATAATATCAACTAATAAATTAGACAATAAACATACTTAAGAAAACAAATAAAATCAAATATAATAACTGTATATTAAAATAATCTAAAAAAATATTTTAGTATAAGTGCAAAATATACCTATTTAAATAAGATACGATTGGAGGATTTTATGTGTATATAAAAGGTGTAAACTTAGGAGGTTGGTTAGTTCTAGAAAAATGGATGACCCCAAGGTTATTTGAAGGTACAGAAGCAGAAGATGAATACTATTTACCAAGACAACTTTCAAGGGAGGTATATGAATCTAGAATTAAGCTTCATCGTAGTGAATATATAACAGAGAGAGATTTTGCAACGATTAAATCTATGGGATTTAATTCAGTTCGTATACCAGTACCATATTTTATTTTTGGAGATTGCGAACCATTTATAGGATGTGTTAAAGAACTTGATAAAGCATTTGTTTGGGCAGATAAGTATGGACTTAGTATATTGATAGATTTACATACGGTTCCAGGAAGTCAAAATGGATTTGATAATGGAGGAATATCAGGGGTATGTAACTGGTCACAAAATCCAGAATATGTAGAATTTACGTTAAATGTATTAGAAAGGCTTGCAAAACGTTATGGGATGAGAAGTGAATTGTATGGAATTCAAATTTTAAATGAACCCATAACAGAAAGAATGTGGAACCTAATGAATGTTCCGAAACGATTTAAGGCTGTAGATAAAGAGATGGCAAGAAGAAGTAAACCTAATTCATTAGAATTTTTACGTGATTTTTATATAAAAGCATATAAAGTAATGCGTCCTTATATGAGCGAGGAAAACGTTATAGTATTCCATGATGCATTTGAATTAAAAGCATGGGCAGATTTTATGAGAGAGGAAGAGTTTAAAAATGTTGTTCTAGATACACACCAGTATTTGATGTTAGCTGAAGCAGATGGATGTGAGCAAAATATTGATAGTTATGTCAAATATATTAAAGAAAATTATGCTAAGGATATTTTACAAATGCAAAAATATTTTCCTATTATATGTGGAGAGTGGAGCTTATTTAATTCATATGGTTGTGGTACAGATACAGCTGGAGGTCAATCGCCTTTAAATGGGATTAAATCAAACATAGATAAGTTATCAAAAGATGAAAAAAGAGAATTATATAGGAAAATAGCAAAAGCACAGCTTGATGCATGGAGAAATGGAAGTGGTCACTACTATTGGAATTACAAGTTATTACTAGATACAGTTAATGAAGAAGGCTGGATAGGTTGGGATAGTTGGGACCTAGGCAAATGTGTAGCTCAAGAATGGTATCCTATAGAATATTAAACTAAAATTGGAGGAAAAAATATGATTAAAAACCCTATACTTCCAGGCTTTAATCCAGACCCTTGTATTTGTAGGAAGGGAGATGACTATTATCTTGTAGTTTCATCTTTTGAATGGTTTCCGGGGATACCTGTTTATCATTCTAAAGATTTGAAAAATTGGGAGCTATATACTCATATTTTAACAGATGAAACAAGAATAGATTTAAGGAAGCTTCCCTCGTCTAAAGGAATTTGGGCACCTTGTTTGACTTATTGTGAAGAAGAAGATTTATTTTACATAGTTTATGGAATTATGAACTCTATGAACGCAAGATATTTTGATGTTGATAACTATTTAATTACATCAAAAGATATAAAGGGAGAGTGGAGTGAACCAGTGTACTTACACTCATCAGGATTTGATGCATCTATTTTTCATGATGATAATGGTAAAAAATGGATTTCATCATTAGACTGGGAGACTAGAGAAGGATATGAAAAACCTGGTGTTATATGTTTAGTGGAATATTGTACAGAAAAAAAAGAAATAGTAGGATATCCAAAGAGAATATGGTCAGGAGGAACTGATAGAGGCTGTATTGAGGCACCACATATAACTAAGCGTGGAGATTATTATTATATAATGTGTGCAGAAGGTGGAACTGGATATGGTCATGGGGTAACTATGGGAAGAGCTAAAAATATATGGGGCCCTTATGAAAAAGATTCAATGAATCCAATTGTAACCTCAATTCCAGGCGATTTTTATGAAAGACATGACCCTGATCATCTAAAGCCTAAATACTATAATCCAGAATCAAAACTTCAAAAATCTGGTCATGGAAGCTATATAGAAACACAATCAGGTGAAGTATATTTAGTTCATCTAACATCTAGACCATTTGTACCAGAGTTAAGGTGTACTTTAGGTAGAGAAACAGCTATTCAAAAAATGAAATGGACAGAGGATAACTGGCTTCGAATGGAAGATGAAAGTAATTTGGCAAAAGAATATGTATCCGAAAGTAAACTAGAAGAACATTTAGTTTCATCTATACCAAGTTTTGATGACTTTGATTCAGATGAATTAGGTTTACAATACTATGCCCCTAGGATTTCACCATTATCATTTGCAGATGTTAAGTCTAGACCAGGATATGTAAGGATTAGAGGACAAGAATCAAGAACATCATTAAATAGAGTGAGCATATTGGCAAGAAAGTTAACTTCAGTATATGCAAGAATAACTACTAAAATGGAGTTTTATCCAGAGGTACATCAGCATAGTGCAGGTTTGATAATGTATTACGATAATATGAATTATATCAATCTAAGAAAGTACTATAGTGAAACATTGGGTCAAAGCGCACTATCAATAATACATCTTGAAAATGGAGAGAAAACGGAGTTTTTAAATACTAGGACACCAATAGAAGATATACCAATATATCTTCGTTTGCATATACAAGGTCGTAAGTTATATTTCGAATGGAGTTATGATGAAAAAAACTATCAAAGAATAGGAAAGATATTTGACACAACTAAGTTTTCAGATGAGTACTGTAAATATGGAGAATTTACAGGCACATTTGTAGGATTAACTTGTGCAGATCGTGTAAAGCATAAACACTATGCTGATTTTGACTTCTTTGAATATATAGCAGATGAATCAAAGGATGTAGATTAATAAAAAATAACCCTAAACGTTTCAGAGCAAAGGTAAAACTTATGCTCTGAAATATAAGCATTGGGAGAAATACTTTGCGATAAGGAGGATAATATTATGAATACAGAAATCAATATTAAAACAAGCACAGTTAAATATGGAAAAACTTCATTTTTTGAAAGATTTTCTTATGGATGTGGAGATTTAGGGTGTAACATCATATACTCAGCAATGTCAGCATTTTTATTATTTTATTATACTAATTACGCAGATGTTAGTGCAGCTGCTGTAGGTAGTATTATGCTTGTGTCTAGAATATTGGATGGATTTAGTGACCTAACGATGGGAGTTATAGTAGATAGGACTAAATCTAAACACGGTAAGGCTAGACCATGGATTTTACGAATGTCGATTCCTTTTGCTTTAGCAGCAGTCTTATTATTTTCTGTTCCATCAAGTCTTGGTGTCACTTCTAAATTGATTTATATTTTTATTACATATAACTTAGTTTCTACTGTTATTTATACAGCAATCAATGTACCTTATGCAACACTAAATTCACTTATAACTCAAGACCAGTATGAAAGAGGAGTATTAAGTATATTTAGAATGATATTAGCCACTTGTGGTACTTTAATAATAAATGGGCTTACATTACCTTTAGTTGAATACTTTGGAAATAATTTATCAGCATGGACTAAAACCTTTTTTGTATTTGGAGTAGCATCTATAATGGTATTTTTTATAACATTTGCTGGAACCAAGGAAAGAGTAAAAGCATTTAAGCAAGATAAGAATGAAGTAATACCATTTAAAATAGGCATTAAATCTTTATTTAGAAATAAGTACTGGATACAAATAACATTATGCTTAGTTTGCATATTTATTGTATTTGCACTAAATGGTGGTTCATCTGTATATTATGCAAAGTTTATTTTAGGAGATGAAAAATTATTTGGTCCTATAAACATGGTTTCAAATATATCTCAAATTATAGCTATGTTTATGGTTGCTCCTTTTATAAAAAAATTTGGAAAAAGAAATGTATTAATAGTAGGTTCAATAATATTAATATCGTCAAATATTATGTTTATAATAGCTGGACAAAACTATATTGGAATAATATCTGCAAGTGTTATAAAGGGAATAGGGAGTGCTGGAATAGCAGCGACGATGTTTGCTATTGTTTCAGATACTATTGAATATGGAGAATGGAAGACTGGATATAGAACGGAGGGGCTTATAAATAGTGCATCTAGTTTTGGGTTTAAAGTAGGAAATGGGTTAGGTTCAGCAATATTAGGTGCAGTACTATCAATTGGTGGCTATGTAGGGACATCAGCTACTCAAAGTGATTTAGCTATATTATCAATAAAAGTATGTTTTATATACCTACCTATATTTATAACAATATTACAAACTATAATAATGTCTTTTTATAAGCTTGACAAAGAGTATGATACTATACTTAATGAATTAAATACTAAATAGTAAAAATATTTTTCATTAAGTCTTAAGTTTAATCAAGAATTGTTGTAAATTATTATTTATAAAAAACTATTATATATTCATTATGTATTGAAGAGTTTTTAGAAAAACGAATAATAAAAATATAAGAAAACCCTAAATGATTAAGTTGTTGTTTTTTTAGAGATGGTCTAATAAGTTATTATTATTTGAAGAACTATAAGTGGACTATTGATTTCGATTTTATGAAGATGACATTTAGCAATTAGAAATAATATATAATATGAATTAAGTGGTAATGTTTCAACTGTTTAAGGACACGGTGGTACAAGAAAAGTATCACCGTTTTTTTATTATACAAAAAAACAGTTGACTTTTTATATGAACCCCTTCTATAATGTTACTGAAATTAAGTAAAATGATTGAACAAATGTAAATATAACTGAAAAGGCTTGATTTTGGAGGAAAGCAAATGAAAAAAATTGGAGACTTAAGATTAATGATGAAGTGTTGTTCACTTTATTATGAAGATAATTTGAATCAACAGGAAATAGCAAATCAATTGGGAATATCAAGACCAACAATATCAAGAATATTAAAAGAAGCTTTTGAGCAAGGAATAGTAAAAATACAGATAGTTGATGTTTTGAAAAATGACTATCAAAAAATAGAGAGAAGTCTAGAAAGAAAATATAAATTAAAAGAAGTAATAGTAGTAGATGATAAACAGGATTCACTAACACAAAAACAAGAACTAGCAAGAGCTGTATCTGAATATTTAACTAGAGTAGTAAAGGAAAATGATATAATAGGTGTTTCAATAGGAACGACACTAAAAGAAATACCTAGATATGTAGAAAAAAATAACTGTAAAAATGTTACATTCATACCCCTATTAGGTGGGATTGGAGATAATGAAATAGATATTCATGCAAATCAAATAGCAGTGAGTTTAGCAAGGGCTTTTGGAGGTGATTTTAAACTATTACATGCTCCAGCTGTTATGTCTGACTTGTCTACAAAAGAGAAGCTTTGTAAAGATGAAAAAATTAAAGAAGTACTAGACTTAATAGATAAAACAACTATAGCAATCGTAGGGATAGGAAATCCTATGAGTTTAAACTCAACCATAATGGCTTCTGGATATATGAATGAAGAAGATATAGAAGACTTAAAAAAATACAACTCAATAGGTGCAATTTGTTTGCAGGCTTTTGATAAAGAGGGGAAAACTTCAATACTTGAATTTAATCAAAGAGTATTAGGAGTAAAGCTAGAAAATTTAAAAAAGATAAAAAGAACTATAGGTGTAGCTTCAGGGGATGAAAAAATAGAAGCAATAAAGGCATCATTAAAAGCAAAGTTTATAAATAGTTTGGCAATTAATCACAGTTTAGCACTTAAATTATTAGAAGATTGTGACTAATAGAAAGATAGATAAAAGTTAACAGGAGGGAATGTATATGTCAATATCAAAAGAAACATTGCTTGAAATGTATAAGAGAATGAATCAGGCTAGAAAATTTGAAGAGAAGGTTAGTTGGTTTTTTGCAAGAGGTATGGTACATGGAACAACTCACTTATCTGTAGGTCAAGAGGCATCAAGTGTGGCAGCTGTAATGGCTTTAGAAAAAGGAGATTTAGTATCATTAACTCATAGAGGACATAGTCAATTTATAGGTATGGGAATAGACCTAAACAAAATGATGGCTGAACTTATGGGTAAAGAGACAGGATTTTGTAAAGGAAAAGGAGGCTCAATGCATATAGCAGATATTGAGTCAGGTAACTTAGGGGCAAATGGAGTTGTAGGTGGAGGTCTTACAATAGCTCCAGGAGCTGCACTTACACAGCAGTATAAAAAAACAGGTAAAATAGTTTTATGTAGTTTTGGTGATGGAGCATCAAATGAAGGTACTTTTCATGAAGGAATAAACTTATCCTCAATATGGAAGTTACCAATAATATTTTACTGTGAGAATAATTTATATGGTATGTCAACAAGTATAAAACGTCATATGAATATAGAAAGTATTGCCACTAGAGCAGTTTCTTATGGAATAGAGGGAATATCAATAGATGGATACAATCCAATAGAAGTATACGAAACAGTACAAAAAGCTGCTGAGAAATGCAGAAGAGGAGAAGGACCTGTATTGATTGAGAGTAGAACTTATAGATGGTTAGGTCACTCAAAATCAGATGCAAATGTGTACAGAACAAAAGAAGAAATAGAATCATGGAAAGCAAAGGACCCTATTGAATTTTTAAGAAATTATCTTATTGAAAATAGTATCTCTAACGAAAATGAATTAGATAAAATTCAAGAATTTGTAAAACAATCAATAGAAGATGCAGTAGAGTTTGCTCAAAATAGTCCAAATCCCAAAATAGAGTCTTTATTAGAGGATGTATATGCAGACTAAGAATAGTAAAGGAGGAAAATAAAAATGAGTACAAGAGAATTAACATATGCACAAGCAATAAAAGAAGCAATGTCAGAAGAAATGAGAAGAGATGAAAATGTAATATTTATGGGAGAAGATATAGGAATATATGGAGGAGCATTTGGTGTATCAGTTGGTATGATAGATGAATTTGGACCAGAAAGAGTAAGGGATACTCCTATATCAGAAGCAGCTATAGCAGGAGCAGCAGCAGGAGCAGCAGCAACTGGTTTAAGACCTATTATGGAAGTCATGTTTATGGATTTTGTAACAATTTCTATGGATGCAATTGTAAATCAAGCAGCAAAAATGAGATATATGTTTGGTGGAAAAGCTCAAGTTCCAATGGTTGTTAGATGTCCAGGTGGTTCTGGAACTGGTTCAGCAGAACAACATTCACAAAGTTTAGAAGCTTGGTTCTGTCACGTTCCAGGAGTAAAAGTAGTTGCACCTTCTACGCCAGCAGATGCTAAAGGGTTATTAAAAGCAGCTATAAGAGATAATAATCCAGTCATATTTGTTGAGAATAAATTGTTATACAGAAAAAAAGGTATTGTGCCAGAAGATGATTATGTAATTGAAATTGGAAAGGCAGATATTAAAAGAGAGGGTACTGATGTTACAGTAATCACTTATGGAAGGATGTTACAAAGTGTTGAAGAAGCATCAGAGACACTATCAAAACAAAATATAAATGTGGAAATTATAGATTTAAGAACTTTATATCCATTGGATAAAGAGACTATAGTAAAAAGTGTATGCAAAACTGGAAGAGTTTTAATTTGCCATGAAGCAGCTAAGACTGGTGGGCTAGGTGGAGAAATATCAGCCTTAATAACAGAAAGTGAATCATTTGATTATTTAGATGCTCCAGTAAAGAGAATTTGTGGAAAAGATGTGCCAATACCATATAATCCAGAGTTAGAAAAAGCAGTTGTCCCAAGAGTTGATGAAATAGAGGAAGCAATAAAATCTTTAATTGTTAGATAAGGAGGGATAGATATGGTGGCAAATAAAATAAAAGCCACACCAGCAGCTAGAAATCAAGCGAGAAAAGACAATATAAAATTAGATAAGCTGATTGGAAGTGGAGAAAATGGAAGAATTCATTTAGTTGATGTGTTAAATTATTTAAAAGACAATAAAACAAATACTACTCCTTTAGCTAGAAGAATAGCAGAAGATTTAAACATAGATTTAGAAACTATTGTAGGTACCGGATATAATGGAAAGATAAGAAAATGTGATTTAGAAAAAGTAAAGGCACCAGAAACTATTATATCAACTAATACATCTAAAGTGAGTGACATCAAAGAGACAAAGTCTAAAAATGAAAATTCAAGTGTATTTAATACAGTAGAAGGAGAGTTTGAAAAACCAAATCCAATGAGAGCTACTGTAGCAAAACGAATGTCAGAAAGTTACTTCAGTGCTCCTGTATTTACATTCAATATAGAGGTAGATGCTACAGAATTGAAGTCACTTAGAGCAAAGTTAATAGATACAGTCAAAGAATCAGTTGGAGTGAAATTAACTATGACAGATTTAATAGTAATGGCAGTGTCTAGAATACTTCCAAATCATCAAGCCTTAAACTCAGCATGGACAGATGAGGGTATATTTAGGTATAAAGATATAAATATAGCTATTGCAGTTGGCTTAGATGAAGGTTTATATGTCCCAGTAGTAAAAAGTGTAAATAAAAAGTCTTTAAAAGAAATCGTTAAAGAAAGCAAAGAACTTGCCGAAAAAGTAAAGACAGGAAAACTTATGCCAGCAGACCAAGAGGGTAATACATTTACGATAAGTAATGTCGGAATGTATGGTATAACTACATTTACACCTATAATAAATATGCCTTCAAGTGCAATCCTAGGGGTAGGTGCTACACAAGATAGGTTTGTTCCAGTAAATGGAGAGCCTAAAATAAAACCTATAATGAACTTATCATTGACATCAGACCACAGAGTAATAGATGGAACAGTAGCTGCAAAATTCTTAAAAGATTTAAAAGAATTGTTAGAAAATCCTTTATCAATGCTTGTATAGGTTTTGATATTTCGTTACTGATATAATAGTTTGAATAGATTACATAGTTATAATTATCTAAGTAAATTTAAAGCTTTTATATATTAAGAATTACTTTTAAAGGTAACTATATGTGAATATAATTTGATTAATTAAAATATATGAAAAATAAATAGGAGGAGAGCCTATGTCAGTAGAAGTCATAATGCCAAAAGCAGGAGTAGCCATGGAAGAAGGTACTATAGTATCTTGGCTAAAACAAGAAGGCGAAGAAGTAAAGGTTGGAGAACCTATATTAGAAATAACAACGGATAAAGTCAATATGGAGATAGAGTCAGAAGGAGAAGGTACACTTGCTGTAATCATACATAAAGAAGAAGGTGAAGTATTACCAGTATTTACAGTAATAGGTGTAATAGCAGAAAAAGGGGAAAATCAAGAGGAAGTAAAAGCTAAATATTTATCTGGAAATGTGTCAAAAGAAGATATAGTTGAAGAGAATCAAAACATAGAAGCTAAAGAAGAAAAAATAAACAAAAAAGAGTGTAATCATGATTATGATGTAGTTGTAATAGGCGGAGGACCTGGAGGCTATTTGTCAGCGTTAAAAGCAGCTCTTTTAGGTGGAAAAGTTGCATTAGTCGAAGAAAATATATTAGGAGGTACCTGTTTAAATAGAGGTTGTATTCCTACAAAGACTTATATAAAAACAGCAGAAATATTAGAAGAAATTGACCAGTTATCAAAGAGGGGCGTAAAAGTAACTGTAGATAAAGAACAGGACATCAAGAAGGCTATAAAATATAAAAATAGAGTAGTTAAAAAACTTACAGCTGGTGTTGGTGGACTATTAAAAAGTAGAGATGTAGAAGTATTTAATCTTAAAGCCAATGTTAAAGAAGAGCATAAAGTAATCTTATCAGATGGAAAAGTTTTAGATACAGAAAATATAATAATTGCCACAGGTTCTAAGGTAAGGGTATTACCTATAAAAGGAATAGAATCAAATTTAATAATAACTAGTACAGAAGCTTTAGACTTAGAAACAGTACCAGAAGAATTAGTGATAGTTGGTGGTGGAGTGATTGGTTGTGAATTTGCAGAGATATTCAATTCAAGAGGCTCTAAAGTAACTATAGTAGAAATGGAAGATAGAATAATCCCAAGAATGGATAAAGAATTAAGTGAATCTTTAAAATATTCTCTTAGCAAAAAAGGTATAAATGTACTAACTAAAAAGAAAGTTTCTGAATTTAAAGAAGAAGGAAATAAAATATTAGTGTGCATTGAAGATGAAGAGTCAATAAAAGCAGATTTATGTCTATATGCTATAGGAAGAGAAGCTAATCTTTCTGGTATAGAAGACTTAGATATTAAAATAGATAAAGGTTCAATAGTTGTAAACAGCAAAATGGAAACAAGTATACCAAGCATATATGCAGTAGGTGATGTTACTGGAGGTGTAATGTTAGCTCATGCAGCTTTTAAAATGGGAGAGATAGCAGCTTCAAATGCCTTAGGTATGAATGAAGAAGTTGATTTAAGTGCATTACCTAGTTGTGTTTATACAATTCCAGAAGTAGCATCAGTTGGGCTTACAGAAGAGGATGCTAGAAAAAAATGTAATGTAAAAGTTGGTAAGTTTAACTTTGCTGGAAATGGAAGAGCTTTAGCTTCTGGTCAAGAGCAAGGATATGTAAAAGTAGTAGCAGATGCTAAATATGGAGAAATTTTAGGTGTACATATGTTTGGATGTGGTGTAGCAGAACTTGTAAATCATGCAGCGTCATTTAAAGCATTAGAAATACCTGCTGATGAAGCTAGTGAGTTGATATTTGGTCATCCATGCACTTCAGAAGCTTTGATGGAAGCTTTGGCAGATGTAAATGGAGAATGTTTGCATTTACCTAAAAAATAAATATAAAAATAGATTGTTAATGTAAGTTTATTATTAATAATATGAACTTATATCATAAAGTTTTAAAATACTTACTTAGCCATACCCCTTGTTGTACAAATAATTTATTTGCACAATAAGGGGTATTTTTTATGGAAAAATATAGAATATAGAATGTTTGTAGTTTTTGTTATACAAAAAAGATAGTAATATAAAATAACAGCCTAATTTTAGAATAATTTCAATTGTAATTAGAAAAAAAGATTTTTTTGTTTTTAAAAAAGTATTATTTGTAAAATATAAAAAAAAATTTTCTTAATATTTCAATAAAAGAATAGCTTGATTTAAATGTTATTACTTTATGCAACAATAATAGGTACAAAAAAAACAATATATGGCATATAAGTTGCTATATAAATAATTTAAGGAGGGAACAATTATAAATGAGGCAAAGAATAAAAAACTTAATTGAAAATGAAGATAAAAAAAATCCTTTAACAGATGAAGCTATTTCAAGTATGTTAAATATTCGAAGAGAAGATGTTACCTTTTTGAGAAATGAATTAAAAATAGAAGATTCAAGGCAAAGAAGAAAAGTTGTTTTAATTAAAGCCATAAAAGATATTTTAAAAGAAGAAAAAACTATAAATAAAAATGATATAACAAGAAGATTGAACAGCATTGGGTTTACAGTATCAAGATTTACAGTTATACAGTATTTAAAAGAGATTCAAGATTCTGATGACTTAAAGCTTGATAAAGAAAGTGGTGATAAAAAAGAAGAACTAAACAATAATAGAGAAAACACAGATATAGCATTTGATAAGCTGATAGGTAGTACTGGTAGCTTAAGTACAATTATAAAACTAGCTAAAGCAGCAATTCTCTATCCACCTCATGGTCTTCATACTATCATTATGGGACCAACTGGTGTTGGAAAGAGTGAGTTAGCAGAGTGTATGTATAAATTTGCAGTAGAATCATCTAGATTCCCTAAGAATGCACCATTTATAGTTTTTAATGCAGCAGACTATTCAGAAAATCCACAGCTTTTGTTATCACAATTATTTGGGCATGTTAAAGGTGCTTTTACAGGAGCTGATGAGACCAAAGAAGGACTAGTATCAAAAGCAGATGGAGGAATATTGTTTATAGATGAAATACATAGATTACCTCACGAAGGTCAAGAAATACTATTTCAATTGATTGATAAAGGGATGGTCAGAAAGTTAGGAGAAACAAAGCTAACAAATAAAATAGATGTAATGATTATTTCAGCAACTTCTGAGCCAATAGATTCTCATTTACTTAACACATTTAAAAGACGTATACCTGTGACAATTGAAATACCAGAATTAGTTGCAAGACCATTAAATGAAAGATTTGAGATTATAAATAACTTCTTCTTAATAGAAGCTCAAAGAATGGGAGCAAACATACATATAAAATCAGATGTATTAAAAGCTCTTATGCTTTACGATTGTATAGGTAATGTAGGTCAACTTAGAAGTGATATTCAAGTAGCTTGTGCCAGAGGACTATTAAACCAACTTACAAACAAACAGAAAGAAGTAAATATAAGCATATCAGATGTACCTGGATATGTTAAACAAGGTCTTATGAAAATTAGAAATTGTAGAGGTAAAATAGAAAATTATGTAGATGGGGACTTAATTATAGACTCAAATCTTCAAGGTGATATAGAAAAGAAAAATGAAGATATATATACTTTTCCAGATGAAATATACAAGCTTACTGAAAGAAGACATATTGATTTATTAGAACAAGGTTTAGATTTTGATGTTATAAATAGAATCGTTGGAGGAGAATTAGAAAGTTGTATTCAAAAATACATAAAGCAAGTTAAAAAAGTTTCTATTAGCAATAATCTTCCAGATATAAGTCCGATTGTTGGAAAATATATAGTAGAGCTAACTTATGAAGTAATCAAAATAGCATCACAATATCTTAGTTCATTAGAGCCAAACTTACATTTATGTTTAGCAGTTCACTTAAAAGCAGCTTTTGAGAGATTAAAAGAGGGGAAAGTAATATCAAATGCTCATTTGAAAGAAATAATAGGAAATTACCCATTAGAATATTCTGTAGCAGAAAAGGTAGCTCAATATCTAAAGGAAAGGTATAATATAAATTTACCAAAAGAAGAAATAGGTATAATAGCAATATATTTTAAAATGAGTAGTAGAAGAGATATATCTGAACAAAAAAAGATAGGTGTACTTCTTATGGCTCATGGAAGAGTGGCATCCTCTGTATGTGAGGTTACAAATAAACTATTAGGAATTAACCACGCAAGGTATTTAGATATGCCATTTGAGAAGAAACCAGAAGAAATGATTGAAGAAGCTACTAAAGTAATAAAAGATATTGATGAAGGTAGAGGTGTAATTATATTAGTAGATATGGGCTCACTTTCATATTTCGGAGACATTATCTCTGGAAAGACTGGGATTAATATAAGGACAATATCTAGATTTGACACATTGCTTTCTATAGAAGTTATACGAAGAGCAGTTCTGCCAGATTTAACAATAGACGAAATAGTTGATGAAGTTAAAAGTATAGAGCCACAAGTAAAAGAAAAAGTTAGCAAATATAACAATACAAAAGTAGATTCTAGAAAACCTATAATTTTAACATTATGTATTACTGGGTTAGGAGGAGCTTGTAAGATAAAAAAAATCCTAGAGGAAAATATTAGAGGTATAACTGAAAAGGTTGATATAGAACCTATAGGTATGATTGAATATCCAAGTCTTGATTTAGAGATAAAACAAATAAGTAATGATAAAAATGTAATTGCTATAGTTGGAACAATTGACCCTCAGATAGCAAACATCCCTTTTTTTAGCCTAGTAGATATAAATGATAAAGTAAAATTAAATCAAATAAACAATCTAATTGATACAAAACAAATCTTTGAGATAAATAAAAAATATGAATTATCGGATTTAATACATAAAGAAGATATATTCGTAGATTTACAAGTTAAATCAAAAGAAGAAGTTCTAAAGTATATGAGTAAAAAACTTAGAGAGAAAGGTTATGTGACAAAAAATTTCTATAAAAAAGTAGTGGAAAGAGATAACCTATTTCCTACTGAATTATCAGGTGGAATAGCAATACCTCATACAGATGGAATCGATGTAATTAGACCAGCTATAAGTATAGCCATTTTGAAAAATTCTATTATATGGAGTAAAAATAAAGTAAAAATAATACTTTTATTAGCTGTAGACCAAAAATGTTTTAATCCATTAAACACTCTACTCTCATTTATAGAAACAGATGAATTTAAGCAGATAAAAAACATTAAAGATAGAGATTTTATTAGGGAGATGATATTAGATGGAGTCAATGCAAATAATTAGTAGTAATTTAATTTTTAAAGGTATAGAAGTATCTAACAATGAAGATGCATTAAAGTTTTTGGGACAACATTTGTTTGATAAACAGTATGTAAAAGAAAGCTACATACAGGCTGTTGTATCAAGAGAGAAAAAGTATGCTACAGGATTACCAACAGAAATATATGGAGTGGCAATACCACATACAGATATAGTACATGTAAATGAGCCAGGTATAGCAATTGGAATACTGGATAAACCTGTAAAATTTATAATGATGGGTACAGATGATACTGAAATTGATGTAAAAGTTATATTTATGTTAGCAGTGAAAGAGCCACAAGAACAATTGCAATTATTAGAAAAACTCATGACTATATTTCAAGATGAGAGTATGCTAAATAATATTGTTGACTTAAATGAAGAAAGTGTGAGTGATTTATTAAACTCTAAACTGAAAAATTAAAAATGTAAAGTATATTAAAAACATGAAGAGGTTATTGAAGATTTCCAACTGTAGGTGTCTTTAAAATAAAATAATTTTAATGGGGGTGAGTAATGTGACTAAAAAGATATTAGTTGCATGTGGAACAGGAGTATGTACTTCAACAATTGCTATAAACAAATTAAAGAAAGCGCTTCAAGACATTGGTAAATTGGATATGGTTAATATTACACAATGTAAAGTAGTAGAAGTTGCATCAAAAGCACCTGACTATGATTTAATAATTTGTACTACACAAGTATCTAGTAGTATAAAAACACCTGTGATAAATGGATTGCCTTTTTTAACTGGTGTCGGAATGGATAAATTAATCAAGGATGTATTGGAAAAGTTAGAATTATAATTAGAACTTTTAAAGAATTTAGTCTCTAAAATTCTAAGTTTTAGAGACTTAAAATTAAATAATGGAGGGTCTTTATATGGAGATATTAAATTTCATTGTTGGTCTAGGCGCGCAAGTAATGATGCCGATAATAATATGTATTTTTGGTTTGATGTTAGGTACAAAACTAGGAAAATCTTTAAGAGCTGGTTTAACCGTGGGAGTTGGATTTATAGGTCTTAATACTATTATAGCCTTGCTGACAGATAACTTAGGTCCAGCTACACAACAAATGGTTAAGAATTTAGGGTTAAGTTTATCAATAATAGATGTAGGATGGCCAGCAGCATCGGCTATAGCTTTTGCATCAACAGTAGGGGCTTTAATTATTCCAATAGGTCTTGTGGTAAATATAGTTATGCTAATTACTAATACCACTCAAACTGTTGATGTAGATATATGGGACTACTGGCATTTTGCTTTTACAGGAGCTTTGGTGGCAGGAGCTACTCAAAGTGTAATGTGGGGAGTATTTGCAGCAGTAGCAAATATGGTAATTGTATTGGTAATGGCAGATTTAACTGCTCCAGGTATAGAGGAATATTTAGGGATGCCAGGAATATCTCTTCCTCATGGATTTACGCAGGCATTTGTTCCAATTGCTATAGTAGTAAATAAATTATTAGACCTAATACCAGGTATAAATAAGATTGAGATAAATGCTGATACACTGCAAAAAAAGTTTGGATTATTTGGAGAACCTTTAATAATGGGGTCTGTAATAGGTGTAATAATTGGTATTGCTGCGAAATATGATATAAAAGGTATATTACAATTAGGTGTAACTATGGGAGCTGTATTAATATTAATTCCAAAGATGGCAGCACTATTAATGGAAGGATTATTACCAGTATCAGAAGCTGCACAGGAATTTATTGAGAAGAGATTTAAAAATAGAGGTAAGATTTATATAGGTTTAGATTCAGCAGTAGGGATAGGTCATCCTGTTACATTATCAGTTGCATTAGTATTGGTTCCTTTGACTATACTCATAGCAGCTATATTACCAGGAAATAAAGTTTTGCCATTTGCAGATTTAGCAGTAATTCCATTTGCACTTGTTTTAATTGTCCCAATTACAAAAGGAAATGTATTTAGAACATTAATAATAGGAATACTTATAATTACTTCTGGATTATTAATAGCAACTAATTTAGCTCCATTATTTACTCAAATGGCTTTAAATGCTAGTTTTAAAATGCCTGAAGGAGCAACTATGATTTCAAGTATTTGTGATGGTGCAAATCCGTTAAGTTGGGTATTTGTAAAAATTATGAATTATAAAGTTATTGGAGGAGTAGTTTTTGGAGTTATAGCTTTAGGAATGGCTATTTACAATAGAAATAGGATAATAAGTGAAAATAAAAAACTATCTCTAGAAGAAGAAATATAAAAATAATTTTATTAGGGGTGTATGGATTATGAAAAAATATAAATATAATTCTATAAGATACTTAATTAATGTGATAGTACCAGGATTTTTTATGATTTTAATATTGATTTATGCACTGTTTAATAACTATATAAATTTTAGTGTAAATACATATAGTTTATTGATAATTATCTGTACCTATGGGATACTCAATACTTTTGTATCCTCAAGTAATCCCAAAGAAATTATTATTGATAACAAATGTATACATTTTATCTCATTTATTGCTACACATAAGTATGAAATTAAAGATATCAAAAAAGTAAGAATACGAGAGCTTTATAATAAAAATCTTTATCTAAAAATTAATGATGGAAGCCTTTTTAAAGGGAGGTATTGGATAAAAACAAATATGTTTAGTAACAATGTAGAATTATACAATTATTTTGTTGCATTAGAGGAATGTTTATACCCAGAATCATTAAAATTTAGAAATAAGAGATTAGATAATAAAGGAGTATAAAAGTAAAAATTTTAAAATGGAAGTGGATTGATTTCTATTGATAAAATGTAATCTTACGTTTTATGTTGAGTTTTTGAAATTTTCAAATAAAATTAGAGATAGTATCTAAATGATAAGGTGCAACTAAGAGATATAAAAGTTGTGTCTATATATAGATTGGAGGATTTAACTAATGTTGTTGGAGAAATTGAGAAAAGAAGTATTACAGGCATCTTTAGACCTTTTAAATTATAAGTTAGTGACACTAACAGGCGGAAATGTAAGTGGAAGAGATGAAGAAACTGGATATATAGCAATTACCCCAAGTGGAATGGACTATAGAAACCTTATACCAAGTGATATTGTTATAGTGGATATAGAGGGAAACACTGTAGATGGAAAATGGAAAGCATCAGTGGATTTGCCAGACCACTTATATATATATAAACATAGAGAAGATATAAATAGTATAATTCATACACACTCTACATACTCAAGTTGTTTTGCTATTTTAAATGAGCCTATAGCATGTGCAAGTACAACTCTTGCAAATGAAGTAGGGGGCGCGGTACCTGTCGCAAAATTTGCACCACCAACATCTAACAAAATGGGGAAATGTGTTGTTGAAGCAATTGGAAACAAAAGAGCGTGTCTTTTAGCAAATCATGGTGTAATAGCAGTTGGTCCATCTGTAGGACATGCCCTTACAGCAGCTGTAATGTTGGAAGATTCAGCAAAAGTATATTACTTGGCAAAATCAATTGGCACACCAGTATTATTGCCAGACGAAGAAATTCAAAGAGCTAGAGATGTATTTTTTAATGTATATGGTCAAGATAAGTAAGCTAGATAAAACTTTTAAATTAATGTAAAAATATAGATATTCAATAATGTTAAGGAGTTTTATAATGATATAATAAGTTTAATAATTAAAAAAGAAAAATAGGAAGTCTAATAGTATATAAAATTATTTAAGTCTAAAATAAACAATAAGATAAAATAAAAAAGGAGTCTATATTTCTATGTATTACTTATTAAACAAAAGCACAAATCCTTACTTTAATTTAGCATTAGAAGAATATCTATTTTTAAATGAGAAATATAATGATGATATTATAATCATATGGAGAAATGAGGAATCTATTTTTATTGGCAAAAATCAAAATCCATATCAGGAAATACATCATGATGTTATTGAAAAGAGAGAAATTCCTATTTTAAGAAGAATATCCGGAGGAGGTACTGTTTATCACGATTTAGGAAATATCAATATCTCATTCATACAAAAAGATAGACATCTTCATGAAATAGATTTTTTGGAACATACTAAGTTTATGCAAGATATGCTCTTAAACTTAGGGTTAGATGTATCTATAACCGAAAGAAAAGATTTATTTTTAAAGGGTAAAAAAATTTCAGGCTCAGCACAGTCTATAAAAAGAAAAAATTCTCTTTATCATGGAACTCTTCTTTATGATTCAGACTTAAATAAATTGACTAAATACCTAAATTCAAATAAATCAACTGAATCAAATGCAACTAAATCTGTTTCAAGTAAAGTGACAAATATTAAATTTTTATTTGAAAAAGATATAAATTACTTTTTAGATTATTGTGTTGAATATTTAAAATCTAATATGAAAAATATAAGAGAACTTGAATTAGATGAAGAAGATATTAAAAGTATATACAATCTAGAAGAAGATAAATATAAAAAGATAGAGTGGACATATGGTAAAACACCTAAATTTCAAATAGTGCTACCACTTGATAATGAAAGTAGAATAAATATACATGTTAACAGATGGAAAATATCAAAATTTTTTATTTCTTATGATGATAATGTAATTAATATGGACAAGTTGTTAGAATTGAATTTCTTTAAAGAAGAAATAAAAGAGAGTATTTTAGAAAATTATCCACATTACATAGATTTAATTAATTTAATATTTTAATATAAAACCTCTAATTTGATAAAATTATCTTATATCAAACTAGAGGTTTTTAATATTTTTGTATATTAATAAGCATTACAAAATTGTAAAATTAAAAACAAAACTATTGAAAATCAATATATATTGTAATAAATATACATGTTTTTCATTAGCAAATAGACATTAACTATTTATACAACTGAAAATTTAATATATAATTAATCAGATGGTTAAAATAAAAAATATTAAAAACTTTAATAAATGATGGTTAAAAATAAAATACGAGGTGATACCATGTATAGTGTTATAATTGTTGCGGCAGGAAGCGGAAGGAGAATGAACTTAGATATAAACAAACAGTTCATAAAATTAAGAGAAAAAGAAATTATTGCTCATACAATTCAAGTTTTTTATGAAAATATAAATATAGATGAAATAGTGGTGTGTATAAAAAAAGAAGAAGAGGATTTTTTTAAGGAAAATATAATAAATAAGTATAACTTTAAAAATATAAAAATAGCATATGGTGGAAAGGAAAGGCAGGATTCAATATATAATGGCTTAAAAAAATTAGATAAAAATTGTGATATAGTACTTATCCATGATGGAGCAAGACCATTTGTAGACCATAGAATAATTAATGAATCTATAAAGATGGCTAAAGAAAAAAAGGCTGTGGTTGTAGGCGTTCCAGTAAGTGATACTATAAAGATAGTGTCAGATGGGACAGTACAAGAAACTCCAGAAAGAAGTTTATTGTGGGCAGCTCAAACTCCTCAAACCTTTGAATATAATCTCATAATAGATGCTTATGAACAAGCATATAAGAACAATTATTATGGTACTGATGATTCAATGTTGGTGGAAAATATAGGGCAAAGTGTTACTATGGTAATGGGCTCTTATGAAAACATAAAAATAACTAGTCCAGAAGATTTAAATATAGCAGAACAAATATTAAATATGGAAAAAAGGGATGAAGTTAACAGTAGAAGGAGAATTATATGAGAATAGGGTTAGGATATGATGTGCACAAATTAACAGAAGATAGAAAACTTATAATTGGTGGAGTAGAGATACCCCATGATAAAGGTTTATTAGGTCATTCTGATGCTGATGTATTGATACATGCAATAATGGATTCTATTTTAGGTGCTTTAGCTTTAGGAGATATAGGGAAGCATTTCCCAGATACATATGAAGAATATAAGGGAGCAAATAGTATGAAGTTATTAGAATATGTATATAATCTAACAGCAAGCAAAGGATATAAAATCGGAAACATAGATAGTACTATAATTGCTCAAAGCCCTAAGATGGCTCCATATATTGAAAGCATGAGAAAAAACATATCAAAAGTTTTAAATACGGATATTGATAATATAAACATAAAGGCAACTACAGAAGAAGGTCTTGGTTTTACAGGAGCAAAACAAGGTATAGCATCACAAAGTATTTGTTTATTATTGTTGACAAGTCAGAATAATTAATATATTATTAGTAATAAGTTTAATGGATATCAAATAATAGGCCTATATAGAATATCTATAATATGTGAATTTAAGTGAAATTAATATAAATATAAAACTAGCTATGATAAAGAAATAGTAAAATGATGAAATCTTCACAGAGAGAAAACGGTGGTGAAAGTTTTCAAGAGGAAGTCTTTGAACCTGTCTTTTAGCTTAAAGGTATAAAAATCTTTACGGTAGGAACCGTTATATTCCCAAAAGAGAGCTATTCATATAGCTAACTAGAGTGGTACCGCGGAAATCAAACCTTTCGTCTCTATACTTGTATAGAGACGAAAGGTTTTTTATATTTTCAGGAAGTTAATGTTCAGGAGGAATCTATTAATGAAAATGTCAAAAATGTTAATGAAGGTAAAGTAGAATTTAAACTTGGACATAAAGAAGGTAAAGAAATAATTGATATAAAAGAAATAATATTAGATTAGGATAATAACTTAAAGAAGGCTATTATATAGATAATAGAGTTGTACTTTATAAACACCATTTTATCTATATAAGTATATAAAATGGTGTTTTTTTATAAAAACATAATAAATGAGGAGGCAATTGAAATGGCAAAAAATGAAAAGCAATTTGTTGAAGAAATAACAAAAATGGAAGATGATTTCCCACAATGGTATACAGATGTAATAACTAAGACTGACTTAGTTGATTATGCACCAGTAAAAGGTTTTATGGTTGTAAAGCCATATGGATATGCTTTATGGGAAAAAATGCAAGAATTTATGGATAAAAAATTTAAAGAAACTGGACATAAAAACTGTTATTTCCCATTATTAATACCAGAAAGTTTATTAAACAAAGAAGCAGAGCACGTTGAAGGTTTTGCTCCAGAAGTTGCATGGGTAACACATGGAGGAAATAAAAAATTAGAAGAAAGATTATGTGTAAGACCTACTTCAGAGACTATAATATGTACAATGTATGCTAAATGGTTGAAATCATATAGAGAATTACCATATCTTTATAATCAATGGTGCTCAGTTGTTAGATGGGAAAAATCAACTAGACCTTTCTTAAGAACATCTGAGTTTTTATGGCAAGAAGGTCATACATTACATGAAACAGCAGAAGAAGCACAAGAAGAAACAATACAACAATTAGAAGTATATAAAGCATTATGTGAAGAATTACTTGCAATGCCAGTTGTAGCTGGTCAAAAAAGTGAAAGCGAGAAATTTGCAGGTGGTGAAAGAACATATACTATAGAAGCTATGATGCATGATGGTAAAGCATTACAATCAGGTACAAGTCACTTCTTAGGTCAACACTTTACTAAGGCTTTTGATATTACTTTTGCAGATAGAGAAGGAAACTTAGCTAATCCATATCATACATCTTGGGGAGCATCTACAAGACTTATAGGTGGACTTATAATGACTCATAGTGATAATAGAGGTTTAGTATTACCACCAAGAGTAGCTCCAATTCAAGTTGTTATAGTTCCTATAGCTGCTAAAAAAGGAAATGTAATGGAAACAGTTGATAAAATATATGCTGATTTAAAAGCTAAAGGCGTAACTGTAGAAGTTGATGATAGAGATAACTATACAACTGGATGGAAATTTAATGAGTGGGAAATGAAAGGTGTTCCAGTAAGAATTGAAATTGGACCAAAAGATATAGAAAACAATCAAGCTATGGTATTCAGAAGAGATACTTTAGAAAAGAATTCTATGCCTTTAGAAGGATTAGCTGATGCTGTATATGATTTATTTGATGTTATACACAATGATATGTTTGAAAAAGCAAGAAAACATAGAGAAGACAATACATCTGTAGTTGAAAATATGGATGAGTTTAGAAAAGCTTTAGAAGAAAAGCCAGGATTCATAAAGACTATGTGGTGTGGGGATGCAGAGTGTGAAGCTAAGATTAAGGAAGAAACAGGAGCAACTATAAGATGTTTACCTTTTGAACAAGAAAAATTAGGTCACAAGTGTGTTTACTGTGGAAAAGAAGCAGATAGTATGGTAGTAATGGCAAAAGCTTACTAAAATAAGAAGCTTAAAATAAAAACTGGGATGAAGAGTATTTAATACTTTTTATCCCAGTTTTTATTTTAAGTTTTACTTCCTTTTTATATCTGCTGTATGATGATGTACTCTAAATTAATTTTTTATAAATAATCAAAATATATTTATGAACATGTTCTAATCTTTAGATGATTATGTAAATTAGCATCATCAATATGGTAGGATATGTAGTATATATACTTAAAAAATAAAGGAGATATTGGAATGATTAATAAGGATATAAAAAAAATACTTAGTCTTATTTTTATTACAATTATCATTACATTTTTACTTATTTTTATATTGATGTGGATTTCAATTTGTTTATCTGGTGATACAAAAAGATTAAACGAGTTTTGGAATATAAATATACCTTCACCTAGTGAAAAAGTAGTGAAATTAGATTCAGAGCCTGATTTTCTTGGAGATGGAGAAAGTTTTATTACCTACAAATATTCAGATAATGATTTTAACAAAATAAGAAAATCAAATATAGGTAAGTTTATAGATTATAAAAATATAGATACTATAAAGCAAGATATAGAAGATTTCAAAAATAAAATATTGAATATAAATAATTCCAAAGGAGATTTGGAACGTAAGAAGCAAGTAGAGAAAGTGTTTAAAGAAAATCCTATAAAAATAAGTATAGAAGATAGGTACTTGTATCTAAAAAAAGAAGATAATAGTGAACTATTTTTAGTAATTAAAAGCAATGAAAGAAAAGTATATATATTACAAATAATAATGTAACTTTATCAAAGTAAGCATTGTTAATTTAATTAAAGATGTATTTTTATTTTGAAATTCTAAGTGTGGGTATACCAATTTTGTAATATATTTACTATATAAATATCCAATAAAGTAAACAATAAATATAAATGAACAGTAATAAAGAATACTTTTAAATTTTAATAAATGTATTAAAAGAAAGATTTATGAAATTAAAACTAGGATTTTCTGATATAATAAACATGTGTATTTTTAAATAAAAAGGATATTATTATTAGATTTGATTAAAAAATAGCTACACACACTTGTGACTTTAGTCATGAGTTAGTAGCTAAAATAGTCAGCATATAGGGAAACTTATATGTAGAGATAGGATAGAACCTATCCAATACTACTTGAATTGCTAAAAACCCCTAAAGCTAATCAAACTAAAACATAAGGATGAAATAAACCTAAGTGTGAAAGTTACGAAAGTAGAAAAAATTGGTTAGATGGTATAAGGTTAAACCCTAAGTACTTTAAAATGGGCAATCAGCAGGTAAGCTCTAAATAGGAGAAACTTCAACGACTATTCCTCTTGAGGGAAGTACACTACAAGCTATTGGTAGTGGAAGTGGGTAGACCTTAACGGATAATGCCGAAGGATAAGATATAGTCTGTGCTTGCATGAAAGTGTAAGAAGTTCATAAGAGAACTGCATAGGTAGTAGCGAACTTATGTGAACGACAACCTCAAAAATGATAAAAGTTAGGACTTATGGTTCTTGTATATGTTATTTAAAAATAAATATAAAATTCTTCAAAATACTTGTTTAAAAAAATTGCACTTGTTAATATTAGGATGGGTGATGAAAAATTGAAGTGACTCAGATATGTATATTTAGTACAATACCATATAGCATGGTGTGTAAAATATAGACTTCCAGTATTAACAAATGAAATTGAAGAAGATTTAATTAATATATTTAGTTGCTACTGTATCATAAAATACAGGGGAGCAGATAAGAAAATATATTAATTAATCAGAAAAAACAGGTAAAGTGAGGTGATAGTAGTGGAAAAAGCTTATAGGTTTAGAATGTATCCAAATAAAAAACAGCAAGAGTTAATTAACAAAACTTTTGGGTGTTGTAGGTTTGTATATAATAAATATCTTGCTAAAAGAATAGAAGTTTATAAAAATGATAAAGAAACTTTTACTTATAAACAGTGCAGTTCTGATTTGACCAATTTAAAAAAAGAATTAAAGTGGCTTAAAGAACCTGACAAATTTTCACTACAAAACGCCTTAAAAGATTTAGAAAACGCATATGAAAAATTCTTTAAAGAAAAGGCAGGATTTCCTAAATTTAAATCAAAGAAAACTAATAGATTTTCATATAAAACGAACTTTACAAATGGAAACATTATGTACTTTAGTCAATATATAAAATTACCTAAACTTGGTATGGTTAAAGTAAGGGATAAACAAGTCCCTAAAGGGAGAATACTTAATGCTACTGTATCTAAAGAACCAAGTGGTAGATACTATGTATCATTATGCTGTACTGATGTAGATATTGAAACATTTGAAAATACTAATAATCAGATAGGTCTAGATTTAGGAATTAAAGAATTTTGTATCTCAAGTTGTGGACAATTTATAGAAAATCCTAAGTACCTTAAGAAGTCATTAAACAAACTTTCTAAATTACAAAGAGAATTATCGAGAAAAACAATCGGTAGTTTAAATAGAAATAAAGCAAGATTAAAAGTTTCTAGACTTCAAGAACATATAGCTAATCAAAGGAAGGATTTTCTACAAAAACTATCTACTAAACTAATAAAAGAGAATGATATTATTTGCATAGAAGATTTACAAGTAAAGAACATGATTAAAAATCGTAAACTATCTCTCTCTATTTCTGATGTGTCATGGTCATAATTTGTTCGTCAATTAAAATACAAGGCTAATTGGCATGATAGACAAATTGTAAAGGTAGGTAAGTTCTTTGCAAGTTCGCAAATATGCAATAAATGTGGGTACAAAAACGAGGAAGTGAAAAACTTAAATATAAGAGAATGGATTTGTCCTAGTTGTAATGAAACTCACGATAGAGATATAAATGCAAGTATAAATATATTAAAAGAAGGATTAAGACTAATAAAAATTCAAAATAAATAACTTATGTAAGAACCGTAGGAACTACGGGGATAGCCTGTGGAGAATACATATTTTAGTATGCAAAATTCTATGAAGCAGGAACCCTGTGACTTTAGTCATGGGAGGTTCAGTGTTTTCCTATCATAATTGATAACTTACATTTTGGGTGTGTTGCAACTATACAAGACATAGAAAACATTCAATCTACAGAAAAAGAAATAAGGGAGAGTCTGATTTCAAAATCTCATTTTGCAAAGAGTACTTTTAACGATATATTAGGTTCAAGTGATGCATTGATGCACTCAGTAAATATGGCAAAAAAATTTGCCAAATCTGATTCTACAATTATAATCACTGGAGAATCTGGTACTGGGAAAGAAATATTTGCTCAAAGTATACATAATTATAGCAATAGATTTAATGGACCTTTTGTGGCTATAAACTGCGCAGCTATACCTGAAAATATACTTGAAAGTGAATTGTTTGGATATGTAAAGGGTGCTTTTACAGGTGCTAGAAATGAAGGGAAAGCAGGTGTCTTTGAATTAGCACATAATGGAACTATATTTTTAGATGAAATAGGAGAGATTTCTAAAGATGTTCAAGTCAAACTGCTACGAGTATTACAGGAGAGGGAAGTTACTAGAATAGGTGATACTAAAGTTGTACCTATTAATGTAAGGGTTATAACAGCTACTAATAAAAACTTAGTTGAACAGATTGACAATAATAACTTTAGAGAAGATTTATTTTACAGACTTTGTGTGTTGAAATTGGATTTACCTCCTCTTAGAGAGCGAAAAGAAGATATCAAGCAACTGACATATTCTATTATATCTCACTACAACAAACCAGTTTCAATATCTGAGTCTGCACTTAAAATATTAAGTAGATATGATTTTCCTGGTAATATAAGACAGTTAAAAAATATAGTAGAAAGATTGGTAGTTATGTGTGATGATAATTTTATAGATGAGAACTTAGTTTCTGACATATTAATTTCTGAACCACATTTTAAAAAGGATATAAGTTCAGCTCCTACAGTAGATTATTCTCCTATTTTGGTAGACAATAAAATTGTAGATTATGAAAAAAAATTAATTCTTGAAACATTAGAGAAAAATAATGGAGTAAAATCAACTACAGCAAGCCAATTAGGGATTAGTACTACTACCCTTTGGCGTAAACTTAAAAAGTATAAGCTTTCAAATTAAATAATTGCTGAGTAAAATAGTAATTAAATGAGATGTTCATAAGATAAACTAGTAGTTAAATTAAGATAGCCATTAAATAAGATGTCCATAAGATAAACTAGTAGTTAAATTAAGATAGCCATTAAATAAGATGTCCATAAGATAAACTAGTAATTAAATTAAGATAGCTATTAAATAAGATGCCTATAAGATAAACTAGTAATTAAATTAAGATAACCATTAAATAAGATGGCTATAAGATAAACTAGTAGTTAAATTAAGATAGCTATTAAATAAGATGCCTATAAGATAATAATTAAATTAAGGTAGCTATTAAATAAGATGTCCATAAGATGATAATTAAATTAAGATAGCCATTAAATAAGATGGCTATAAGATAAACTAGTAATTGAATCAAGATAATAATTAAATAAAATGTTCATTAAATAAAATAAATACGATTAACTAAATTGGTAGTTAAGTATTTGGTAATGTAAAATAATTTGTGCTTCAAGGTTAATAAAAATCTTCTTTATCGCAATGATTTAAATATAATCAAATGTCGTAAAGGAGATTTTTTATGAATACTTTAAGAAAACAATTAGTCAAAGAAATTATATCAGATGGAGAATTTATAAAATCTGGAGATATAAGTAGCTATCTAAGAGATATGTTCAAAGATATATTACAAGAGATGTCAGAACAAGAAATAGCATTGGAACTAGGTTATGAAAAGGGTGACAGCCATAACAAGAATACAACTAATAGAAGAAATGGATATAGCAAAAAAACTGTAAAGTCACAATTTGGAGATTTGCAACTAGACGTTCCAAGAGACAGAGATAATGACTTTAGCCCAGCAGTCGTTCCTAAAAATATTAGAGATATCTCAGGAATCGAAGAAAAAAACTTATTAAACTATGTGTTGTAACTGATATTTTCTCTTTAGTTGTTTTATACAGGTCAATTCCAGAAAAAGTTGCATTTGCTCTATTAAGAGCACTATCTAATAATTTTATATCTTTGAAACCCTGAGAGCCACCACTTTCAGTTATTATTTTTTGATGATATTTTAAAATCTCATCTAATGTTAATGATATATACGTTATTCAGCCAACTTTCTTAGAGCTTCAATATTATCATTTATTGTATCATCCATCATTTTATCAAGATTTTTTTTTGCGTTAAAATTTAAAAGTTCTTTTATTACTTCTTCCTTTTCGTTTTCATTCAAATTATAGAATTCATTTATGATATTTTTTGCTGTAGCTATAATTATCACTCCTTTTTATGTCTTTATTTTCATTAACCTTGAAGCACAAATTATTTTACATTACTCTTTTTTTATTGTTTATCTTTTTTATCCAATACTCATTTCTTGATATTAATTCTGATTCAATTAAATTTTTCATTCTGTTTTCTGTTGCAAGAATAAGTTTATAATATTCTATAGTATTTATTATTTCTTCATATTTTTCAGGTGTAATTAAAATACAAGTTGATATATTATTCTTAATAACAACTTTATTTCCACTTTTTTTACTTCATCAAAAATTCCATTAGCTTCTCCTTTGTTGAATCGAGAAATTGGGACTATAATACTAACCATATTAGCCATTAATAAATCTCTATTATTTAACATGTTACACCCACTTAAATATATATATTATATGGTGATTTTTTTGAAAAAATATATAAATGACGTACAGCTGAGTTTATTATTGATTATACTATAGTAAAAAAATATTCTTTTATAGAGTTAATTTCATCCATCTGATAATTTACTTTATATTTATTATATTGTTTACTATAATTAAAAATAGAATAATTTTTCAAATTTTTTATCTAAAGCTATACACGAAATAAGTGCTAGTTTTGCTGTTGAATTGAACTTTCCTGTTTCTATTGAGCTGATAGTGTTACTTGATACACCAACTAATTCAGCTAATTGACTCTGAGACAAATTTATTTCTTCCATAGCTGTTTTTAAGTTGTTTTTTAATATTAATTCTTTTTCATTGGACTACCTCAATGATAAGAGTACAAAATTAACTAAATAAAAAATAGTAATAATTGTACCTATAATTCCAACAATAATATAAGATTTTTTATGTGTAAATTTATATTTTGGAATAGTCTCAGCAGTTAAAAATGCCCAAAATAATGAAGATGCAGCATAGCTTTTTTGATCTACATAAGCATTAAATAGAATGATAAAAATATATACACAGCAAAATACAAAATAACCTACTAATCTTCCTTTATCTTGTATATATTTTATACCTTCATCATTATTTGATTGGCGGCTCTTTTTTAAAATTTCTTCTTTATTCATTTAGAAACCTCCTTTTATATATGCCAAGTTTACTTGGTATTAATATTATTATAGCATGCCAAGTTTTGTTGTCAAGAATAAATTCAAATATAGATTAAGATATTAAATATTTAAAGAGTAAAGATATTAGTAGATACAGATAACTTTGCTAGTAGAATTTAATAATAAAGAGTAAAAATTTTAATATTTTGTTAATTTGTTTTAAATGATAAAATAAATTATATTAAAAAAATAACATGATTTTATTCTTTTAGGTAGCAGAATTATAAATTTAATAGTAATAATTTTTTGAAACATATATTAATAACATAAAATTATAAGTTTTATTATAAAGATATGTATTATTATGTATAAAAATAAATGTTGAAATTATAAAAAACTATTATTATACTAATAATAAATAGAATATTCATAAAAAAATGAATTTTAATAATAGTTTGAAAATAATAATTTAATTACACATCATATTTGCAAAGATCAAAAGTCATTAATATTTCTAAAAATAAATTTATATGTATGGTTTATTTCAATTATAACTTAACTTTATATAACTGTAACTATTAATTAAAATGGAAGTGATAATTATTAAAAATAATAAAATCTTAAAAATAAAACGAATAATAAAATTAATATTAGATACTGATAAAAAATTTATTTTTATTAGCTTGATTTCTTCAATAATACTATCAATTTTACCATTGTTATCTCTTAATTTAATGCAAGAAATTATAAATTCTTTGCAAATAGGTAATAAAAATATTGAAAAAATATTTATTATTGTATTTTTATATTTATTTGTAAATTTTTTACTCTTAATAATAGAAACATTCATAGGTTATTATAAAAACAAATTTGAATTAAAAATTTCTTCATTTAATGCCTTTAGAAAAGCAAAGAAAATACAGATTAGTACACTTTTTAGAGAAAAATAAAATTAATACATCTAAAATATTAAAAAATACTTTAGACAATTTAAAAACACCTCTCAAAGTTTTTAACTAAATTATAAAACTAATTACAAATGCTATGTAACGATAATAAATAAAAAATTTACTTCGCCTAAGCGACGTGTCGTTGAAATATTTCATGTTGCCAACGGTTTCGTAAGTTGATAAGAAAAGAACACTAATTATTTAGAGTTCTTTTCTTAATTATAAGTGGATTATAATACTTTTAAATCTATGAAAAAATCGTATATAATAGTGATATGAACAAGTAAAGAAAATACAAAAATGATAAAATTATAAATAAAATATTATAAAATCATAAGGTCATAATTGTTATATTGTACGAAACAAAGTAAAGAGGGAGGGTGGAGAATAAATGAATCAAAGAAAAATAAAGATTAGTATTAAAATGGTAATTATAGGTATATTTGCTATAATTATTGCTTTTGTATTATCCAGATTATTCGTTGAGTATATTGATGAATTATTAAGGTCTAATTGGCAATATCAGCTATTTGAAAGTGAGAGTTCATATATAGTATTTGCCAATTGTATTATGTTCTCGAATATATTATTAGAAATATTCTTAATATATATTTGTGGAAAATTTAGAAAAATCTAATTTCAATATAGTGGAAGCATATGGAAGAAGCATTTTTTTACACATTAAGGCAAATAAACCCACTGTTTCCAACTGATTTAAACTATTCATATTAATTTAAATCTGTAAATTAATCCAATACCTATTAAATTTTACACCATTATGGTCAACGTATTTCGAATCGAATACTCCATGATTATTTGGTCTATTGTGCTAGTTAAAGTTTAATTCCCATATAAAGTAAATTGATTTTAGTAAAACAAATCACCAATAAGGGTTAGTTTATGGATAAATCATCCGTATATATAATCAGTTATCTATATTCTTTGATAATAGAATATAATTTTAAAAAATCACATTCTAAAAATTTGCCATAATATATATGGTTTCCAAAAATATTTAGAAATATCCCAGTATACATTTTTTACAATTTATTAAAATAAAATTCATATATTGGGAAATATTAATAGTAAATAAATAATTGTTTCTATAAAGTGGAAATTATCTTTAAAAGCACAAATTAATTTACAGTCTCATAAAATATTCATTAAATAAAATAAATACGATTAACTAAATTGGTAGTTAATCGTATTTTGAAATTTATATATATAAATATTTTATAGATATAGAATAGAGGTCATTTATTATTGAACTCTATAAACATCATCTATAATTTCCACGCCTTTTTTTTCTAAAGTTTCCCTTACCCAGTCTCTATTTGCAGTTCCTTCAGAAGCCTTTACGACCTTAGCGTGGTCTTGTTTAGCATTTGCTTCTGCTTTCTCAATAAGGTCTACTGCATCATTTTTAGGGATTACTATTACACCATCTTGGTCTCCTAATATTATATCACCTGGATTGACAGCAATTCCACCTATAGATATAGGTACATTTACTTCACCAGGACCTTCCTTATATGGACCACCTGGAGTAGTTCCTGTAGCATATATTGGACAACTAGACTTTGATATGACATCAATATCTCTTATTGGACCATCTATTACGATTCCAGCTACTTTTTTGAAATCTGCAAGATATTTGTACATGATTTCTCCCATGATAGCTTGTGTTCTATCTCCATTATTAGATAGTATTATTACATCTCCTTCTTGAGCTATATTAAGGGCTTGGTGAAGCATTAAATTATCTCCTGGTCTTGATTTTACTGTTAATGCAACTCCACACATTCTATTTTTTGGCGAAGACATTAACTTTATTTCTGAGCTTAATGCACTTGACCTATACATACAGTCTCCCACATTTGCTGCTGGTAATACGCTGAATCTTTTTACAAGTTCTTTATCTGGTAAGTCTCTTTTTAAATATACTCTATTTCCTATTGCCATTTTAAATTCCTCCTAATAAGTGTTTACTAATCATTGTATATAGTTGCATTATCCCAATCTATTAATTTTACTGGCCAAGTAGGATTTTTACCTTCAAATACCTCATTAACCCCAATTGCAGAGTGTAAAGAGGCTCTATTAGTAGCTTCTTTAGTTGCTGCTCCTATATGAGGGGATACCACTACATTATCTAAATACAATATAGGATTTTTTGAGTCTACTGGCTCTTGTTGTAACACATCTAAACCAGCACCTGCTATAACATTATCTCTACATGCTTCATATAAAGCTTGTTCATCTACGACACTTCCTCTAGCTGCATTTATAAAAAATGCTGTTTCTTTCATCATATTAAACTGTTCTTTTCCTATAAAATTTTTAGTAACAGAAGTTGTTGGACAGTGAACAGAAACGAAATCACTTTCTTTGTATATTTTATTTATATCTCTAGTCACTTCTACACCTATTGGAAAATCTTTAGATGATTTATATGGGTCATATGCAACTACTTTCATATTAAATCCATCCATGCACATCTTAGCAACTCTTGAACCTATGTTTCCACATCCAATAATTCCTACAGTTTTTCCATCAAGCTCACATTTAGGCGTTCTTAATTTAGCTTTATAGTAGTCATCTATAAAGCTTTTTCTTACTTTTGTATAATTTCTAGAGCAATATAACATATACATTAATGTTACCTCTGCAACAGAAGTACTATTTGCTACTGGACAATACAATACTTGAACACCAAATTCTTTTGCTGCCTCTAAATCGACAGTATCAAATCCTGCACCATGACGCACTATTACTTTTAGATTATCAGCAGCTTCAAATACCTCTCTCGTTATTTTAGATAGCCTAACTATAATTGCATCAATACCTTTTATATCATTTATTATATCTTTAGTCTCCATGCCTGAACCAGTTATTAGTTCATGACCTCTACTTTCTAAGTAATCCCTACCTTCTTGCATTATTTCTTGTGGTAATAATATTTTCCAACCCATTTTTTTCCTCCTAATTAATTTTCATATATGTAATCTGGGGCACAATATACTATAAATCCATCTTTGATGGTCATTTCTGTTTTTAATAATTTATCTGCCTCGAATTTACTACCTTTCCAATCTGTGTAAATTTGTTTAACATCCATGATGTCAAATATTGCTATATCTGCATTTGCACCTTCTGATAAACATCCTATCTGATTTTCCATTTTCATAAGTTTAGCTGGATTTTGAGTTGTCATTTTTACAACATCATATAGACTTATTCCCATACATATGTATCTAGACATAAGGTTTGGAAGAGAGAATATAGGTCTTCTAAACATGCTTTCTAGTACCAAATCTGTACTACAAATATCAGCTATAAATCCCTGTTCTTTTGCTTTTAACATGACTTCAAAATCACCATGTTTTCTACCTTCTCCTGTATCAAATATGATTCCTCTTTCCCTTGCTTTTTTCACACATTCATATAAATTGCCATTTGAGTCGAGGATAGTATTTTTAACACCTTGATATACATGTTCAAATATATCTCCTGGTCTTAATATGTTTAATACTTCCTCTGTAGGAACTGGTAAATTTGTACAATGAACTTCAACAGGACATCCTATTTTTTCAGCTATTTTAATAGTTTCTTTTAATGGCTCTATTCCTAGACCATCTACCAAATTTTCACTTAATCTTATTTTTAGACCTAATATATTATCTTTATTTTCATTGTATATTCGTTCTATTTTTTCATGATTAAAATACTTTGGGTCAATACATTCATGGTAACTAGTAGTTACCAAGCCTGCTGAGCAAACTTGCAAGAAACTTTTTATATTTACTTTACTTCTAGCTATAATTGAAGATTTAAAAAGTTGGTAATTTGCTACTCCTGCAGAACAATCAATTGCACTAGTAACACCAGTTGGAAGGTAGGTACTATCTGGATATATACCAATTTCAGTTCCATCTGCAAACATATGAGCATGTGCATCAATCAACCCTGGAAAAACAAATTTACCTCTTGCATCTATTGTGTGTTTTGCTTTATCACCATGTTTATATTCAGTTACTTTTCCATTGTATATAGCAATTATTTTATTTCCATTTACATTATTTTTAGGGTCTATTACATGACCATTTATAATAAGTAAATCTAGCATAGTTATTCATCTCCAATATATAAATTTAATATATACTTACCATAATCCAATTATTTTCCAGTAAGGTAAACCTATTACTAGGAATATTACTAACGCAATCATTACCATGATAGTACCTACTTTCCAGAAATCCTTTTGAGATACATATCCTGATGCAAAGGCTATAAGACCAGCTCCATTTCCATAATGAGTTAATAAAGCCCCATAACTTGCAAAGAATGCTAGTAATAATGTGACTACCATTGGATTTGCTTTAGTAGATAAAACTATTGCAAATAGTACAGGATAAAAAGATGCTACAAATGCACTATTTGATACAAAGAAGTATCTAACTGCCAAACTCACTAACAATAGTACTACTGTAACTAATAATCCATTTACATTTGATAGATTAAGTACTGTACCTAATTTATCAGCTAGCCAATTATAAAAACCTGCATCAGCTAACGAACCAGCAATACCATAAAATGCACCATACCATATAAATACATTCCATGCTCCTTTAGCACCAATAACATCATCCCAATCTAAAATCCCTGCTATAAGAACCAATGCTAAGAATACAAATCCTACTACCTGCATATTTAAGTTTACAAAAGGTATTTTTTCACCAAACATCCATCCAAGAATTGCAAGAATAAAGAATACAACTAATATCTTTTCATGCTTTGTAATAACACCTAATGATTCTAAGTCTTTTCTTATTTGTGGCTTAATATCTGTTAGGTGAGTTAAGCCCGGTTTATATATCTTATATACTATAAGTGGGGCTATTAGTAAGAATAAACCTGCTGGTACAACTGATGCCATAAACCAAGTTCCCCAAGTTAAGTTAACACCTAACATACTAGTTGCTAAAGAAACTGTTATAGCATTGGTTGCCATACCTGTCAAAAATAGTGCCGCTGTACCTTGAGAGACTACATATGTTAATACTGTTAAATATGCACCTAATTTTTTAGGTTCATCATCAGGTTTAGAACCTGCACCTTCTGCTATATTTCTAAATATAGGGTATATAATAGTTGTTCTAGATGCATTTGAACCTGTAGCTGGGCTAAGTATTAAATCACTTATCATCATTAAGTATCCAAGTCCCAGAGTAGAATCTCCTGCTCTTAGTAGAAGGTTGTACGCCATACGTTTTCCCAGTCCTGTCTTTACAAAAGCTGTACAGACAATCGTTACAACAACTAAAAACCAAGTCATCTTGTCTGAGTATCCATGAAGCAGTATTGATTCATCCATGAACATAAGTGCTACCCCTACGATGATTAAAGTAATTATTGGTTCTTTAAATGGTTTAATAACAAGACCTGCTAGTAAACCTAGATATAAAGCAACAATATCCCAAGTTTCTTTTTTTAATCCTTGTGGTGTAGGCAAACTCCATACAATTATTGGTATAGATGCAACAAGTAAGAATTTCATCAACTGTTTTTTATTCATTTTCTTCTCCTTATTAAATTTTAGATTTATATTAAATTATAAAAGCATGAAATATGCCAACTTTTTGGATTAATAATAATTTTTTTATTTTTTTATGTAATTTATTGCAATTTAAATACGAATCAAATGAATTCAATAAAAATTTATACAAACCTTTTCTTAAAGAGTGTTAGTAGTGATACTTTATTTACCTATTTTGTATTTTAAAATGAAATACAATAATTTCAAAATGAAATATAGTATTTCAAAATAAAATATAATATTTCAATTATTAATAAAGTAATGTAAAGTATATTTCAAATCAAAACTTTAAATTGTATTTAAAATTTAAAATAAAATACTTAATCTAAATTTTATAATACATATTACTTAATCTAAATTTTGTAATACATATCATTGTATAAATAATGAAATCTATCACTATATAATGAAATGTATTACTATATAGATAAGGAAAATAAAAATAATAAAATAGCCACTTAGTGAAACAGCTTGGAAGGTACTTTTTTTAAAAGAGATAGATTACCTCGGAATGAATAGTGATTTTGATAATTTGATACGAAGAATCAAATTCAGAAAAAAGGTGGAGAATTGCAAAAACTCTAGTCGTAGGAAAAGCAACAGAAAATCTTCAATAATGTTGGGGTGTACAATGATTAAATCACTTAAAGATGCAAACCCAGCACAAATGTATGAAAAAGAATGCTTAATGCGTGAACAGCATATAGATAGATGTTAGTTATATGTATACCGATGTGCAGTATATTTTGCATCAACTGAAAATCCAGAACCAGAAAAATTAAAGTGGTGGTATTGGAAAGATTAAAAAATCAAAAAAGTTAGGCATAAAAAAGAGTTGAATATCATTTTTAAATAATAAAAACTAATACTCAACTCTTTTTTAGTCGTAAGTTTTATGTAAATCTATCCATATGGTTAAATATACAAGTCAATAGTCGTAAGTTTTATGTAAATCTATCTATATGGTTAAATATACCAGTCAATAAATGTATAAATATACCAATTAACGAATGACTAAATATACTACCTAACAAAGGATTAGATAAATTACTTAACAAAACATTCTAAGATAATTAATTAGAAACTGTTTCTTCAAGCCATTTTCTGCATTGCTCAATATTTATCATAGGGTCAAAACCTTGGTCTTTTCCCTTATTTAAAAGCATATCACAAGGGAAAATATCACATTCCCCACAATGATTAAGTTCCTTACCTTCACAGCAAGTTTTAACCTTACATTCTCCACCCCAAAATGGTTTTTCCATAGTTGGGCAACCAGTGCAATTTACTTGCTCTTTTCTTGTACAACTGTCACAACAGACACCACATCTTGATTCAAATATATTCAACCCCCCTTTTATATTATTTAAAAGTATTATAAGATATTTTAGAAGACTTTAAAAGTTTAAATAATTGACTTTGAGTCATCTAAATGTCATACGTAAATAAGTTACATTTCAGATAGTTGAAGTTTACATTACGATAACCTTAAATAGTCTATTGAGACAAATTTGTGAAAATGGGTAATGGATATACTAAAAGAGGGTAATGGTTATGGAGTGAATAAAAGATAAAAAATACTTGTAATTGATGAGCACAAGGAATTACTGAAAATGATAGATGAAATCCTAAGAAAAGAGGGGTTTAGTAGAGTATTTTTGGCATCAAGTTATGAAGAAGTTGTTAGGATATTTAGAAATATAAAGCCAGATTGTGCAATTTTAGATATTGTATTGACAGATGGAAGAGGCATGAGCCAAGAAAAAATTAATAGTTTATTAAAGGCTCATAATGGTTTGAGTGAGGCATATGCTAAAGGTCAAAATCATGGTCTAGGTCTTCTTATAGTAGCAGGTATTATTAATGCACATAAGGGTAAGTTAGATATTAAGAGTATTGATTGTCAAGGTCTAAAAACAACATTAAAATTACCTCAGACTAAGTAATATTTTATAAGATAATAACAGATAAGAATGAAGAATGAAAATATTTTGAAAATAATTTTATTCTTTATTGACAAAGTAACTCTATTAGAGTAGAATAATAATAAATTCTTTTCTTGTCAAGTTTTATTAAAAAAGAGTAACTTATGCTTCATGCGCTTATAGCTGAGTTACTTATGGTATCAAAATTTTCATAGAAATAATATTTTGGAATTATTGTAAGGTTGTTAAATTTTTTAAATAATTCCGTTTTTTTATATTTTTTAATTAAATTTAATTATATTCTTGACAAAAAAATTCTACTAAAATAGAATTAAGATATAATGTTTTTTATTTTAAGAAAAATATAATTATATGTTAAAGAATATTTTAATTGTAGAAGGTTCTATATAATTATAATAGATTTTATGTAATTATTATAGGTCTATTTTATTATAATTATTTATTTAGAGCAAGTGTTATTTATCTGAAGCAAGGATTATTTATTTGAAGCAAGTGTAATTTATTTGAAATAAGGATTATTTATTTGAAGTAAGTGTAATTTATTTGAAGCAAGTGTTATTTATTTAGAGCAAAGAAAATATTTTTAATTGGCGTATTTTGCGTTCAAAAGTTCTACTAAAGTAGAACTTTAATGTAGTATTTTCGGATATATCATGTATATATGTTGAAATATATAAAATATTTATAATAAAATTAATAAAAAAATTTGAACTATATAGGATATAAATAAAAAACTCTAAAATAGCAAAATATAATTATATAGAATTTTTCAACTAAACAAGGCTAAAATTATAATCTTAAAATTACAGTTAACATTATTTTTAAGAGGTATGAAAGTTAAGAAGCAAAAATTAAAGGAAATAAGATTTACTGAAATACAAATGTTTAAAATTAAATAATTTAAAAGAAGGGAGAGCTACTGGACAAGTATCCAAAATAGATAGCTGAGTACAAAATATTTCATAAAATTAAGCAATATAATACAAGAGAATTTTGACATTATTTATATATATTTACTGTGTACAAATAGCTAAATTTAGGATTAAGATTGAAAAATATCTTATAAATCTAAGCTTATATAAATCCGTATAAGATGTATTTAATCGAAAAATTTTATTATGGATATTGCTTGTCTATATTCTGAGTAGCAAGGTTTTATCATGAATATAAAAAAGTTGCCGCAATCAGAATTAAGGATAATGAAATTTATATGGAAGTTAGATTCGAAAGTAACATCAAGAGATATCGTTTTAGAAATGGAACAAAAATATCAATGGAAGCAAACAACAACTTTGACTCTTTTATCTAGATTGGTAGTAAAAGGTTTTCTAAATTCTCAAAAGATAGATAAATATACACATTATGAAGTTTTAATTAAAGAAAAGGAATACATAATTGTTGAAACAAGAGATTTCCTTATAAATATTCATGATTCTTCTATAAAAAGTTTATTGTTATCATTACATGAAAATGTTAATTTGAGTAAAGATGATATATTATTTATTGAAGAGTGGATAAAAAATCTAAAAAAAGAGGAGGAAAACGTATAAGTAAACGTATTTTTATATAGTATCAATATAAATTATATGCAAGTATATTTGTGTAATATATTAATCTACTTAAGTAATATAACAACCACTTATAAGTAGATTATAATATTATAATGTAAATTTAAATAAGGTCAAACGTAAACATAAATTAATAATAGATATTCTATTTAATTAAATTTAAAAAGCTACCTTTACTTATCAATTATATAAGTACAATTAAGGTAGCTTTTTAAATAGAGACAGTGAGATTTAAAGTATTTTTTTAAATATAAACTGTGAAGCTTTAAGATGGATGTCAACATATATTTTACAAATATGCCATAGTGTTTTCGTATTTAAACTGATAAAATAAGGAGGCAATAAAAAATGCTGAAAAAAAGAAGGATTAATAAAAAATATTGATAAAATATAAAAAAAGGTTTAATGAAAAATTAGGAGGAAAATTTATGAAATATCAGGTTTTATTATTAGCAGTGAATGACGTTGAAGTGTCAATTTTACAAATAGTATATAAAAGGTATTGACTATTGGCTAATATTAGTTGACGATAAATTTTAATGTATTTATGTAGGGGTAATATTTATATTAACAGATAAAATTAAAAGATGAGTCTTAAATTTGATAAGACTCATCTTTTTAAATTTACATTAGTTTACGGCTTCTTTTCCTATTAAATCTTTTAACTCTTCATGAGTCATAGTTTCTTTTTCAAATAAGAACTTAGAAACAGAATGTAAATCTTCAAGATTATCCTTTAACATCTCTAAAGTCTCTTTATAACAAACTTCAACTATACGATTTGCTTCCTTTTGAACCTTATCACATAAGAAAGTCTTATCATTTCCATCAATAGTCATAAATCCTAAGTTGCTCATACCATATTCACAAACCATTTGGTTAGCTATTTCAGTGACTTTCTTCAAGTCATCTTTTGCACCAGTAGATTTGTGGTTAAATATTAATTCTTCTGAAGCCTTTCCAGCAAGTAATATTTTTATTTTTCCAACCAATTCGTCCTTAGTATAAATATATCTATCCTCATCAGGTAGTTGAAGAACATAACCTAATGCTTGTCCTCTAGGAACTATAGATATTTTTTGTATAGGACAAATTCCTACTATATCACTTACAAGAGCATGCCCAGCCTCATGATACGCTACTATTTTTTTCTCTTTTTCAACTAGTGCAGAGTTTTTAGATTCTAATCCTGCAATAACTCTTTCAAGTGCTTTGTCAAAGTGTTCTGATGTAATACATTCACTGTCATCTCTAACTGCAAATATAGCTGCTTCATTTGCTATATTTGAAAGATGGGCTCCATTGAAACCATGAGTTTTTTTAGCTAAAAGTTCTAGATTTACAGATTTGTCTATAGGCTTATCATCTGTATGTACCTTTAGAATTTCAAATCTAGTGTGATAATTTGGTGCACCTATATGAATGTGTCTGTCAAATCTTCCTGGTCTAAGTAAAGCTTCATCTAATAAGTCAAGTCTATTGGTAGCACCTATTATTAATACATTGGAATCTTTATTAAATCCATCCATTTCAACTAAAAGTTGGTTTAGTGTTTGGTCTTTTTCATTGTTACTTTCAAGATGTCTTTTTGCTCCTACAGCATCTATTTCGTCTATAAATATTATGCTTGGAGCTTCTTTCCTAGCTTTTTCAAATAAAGTTCTAACTCTTTTTGCTCCTACACCTACATATTTTTCAACGAATTCTGAACCTGTAACATTGAAAAATGATGAGTTTGTTTCACCAGCTACAGCAGATGCAAGTAAAGTTTTCCCTGTTCCTGGGGGACCATAAAATAATACTCCTTTAGGTATCTTTGCACCCATTTTTTGATATTTTTGTGGTGACTTCATAAAATCAACTATTTCAAATAGTTCTTCTTTTACTTCGTCTAATCCAGCAACGTCTCTAAATGTAGTCTTTGGTTTTGTAGAAAGTGAATCATCTGTTTGATTGTCTCTTTCCATTTTTGTCTGTGCAAAGACAGGAGCTGGATTGTTGATTTTCTTAAAAAAGTTGTTTAGCATTTTCATATTCACACCTCAGGTAATTAATTATTGTTAATCAATTTTATATTTTCCATATTTACTATTTTTTATTATTTATTTTTCATGGAAAAAATATACATGTTATCTAAATAAAAATAAATTTGTGATATGTATGAAAAAGTGAATTTATGTATATATAGAGATTGATTTTATATATTGAATAAAAAGTGATAAATATAGATAATATTGAGTAAAATGTGATAAAACTAAATAAAATGAAAATGATAAAAAATGTTATATTGTATACATTTAAGGTATATTAAGTATAGTGTTATGTATAATATTCAGATATAAAAGGTTTTAGGATATAAATTTAAAAATTAATATCAAAATGAGTAGCATAGGCATATAATTAGTAGTAGGAGAAAGTAATTAAATTTTTCCTAAACTAAAAAAATAGTTGCAAATAATTTGATTAAGTGATATAGTAGATAGGGTAAGAATAAAACAAAGAAGAAGTCCGCTTCTCACCTTACGACGAAGGTTAGTAAGGTAAATATAAGTTAAAGCTTAATGTTAGTTTAAGCTTGTTTAAATTTGGTAACTTATATTGCGGATGATTATATCATTCGCTTTTTATTTTATAAAAAATTTGGAGGTGTCCTACAATTAGCAAAGAATTAGCAATCAATGAACAAATAAAAGATAAGGAAATAAGAGTCCTTTCATCAACAGGTGAACAACTTGGAGTAATGCCTACTAAAGAAGCTCAAGCAATGGCTAATAGCAAAAACTTAGATTTAGTTCAAATCTCGCCAAATGCAAATCCACCAGTATGTAAGATAATGGATTATGGAAAGTTTAGATATGAGCAAGCGAGAAAAGACAAAGAAGCTAAGAAAAAGCAAAAAACTATAGTTGTAAAGGAAGTAAGACTTAGACCAGGTATTGAACAAAATGATTTAAATACGAAAGCTAATAATGCTATAAAGTTCCTTAAAAAAGGGGATAAAGTCAAAGTTGAACTTAGATTTAGAGGAAGAGAACTAGGACATAAAGACATAGGCAAAGAAGTTATGCTTAAGTTTTTAGATATAATAAAAGAGTTTGGAGAACCAACAAAAGCCCCTGCATTTGAGGGAAATAATATGGTTGTAATTATAGATCCAAAAAAATAGATGATTAACTGAGAGGAGGAATTTGTCATGCCTAAAATGAAAAGTCATAGAGGTGCAGCAAAGAGATTAAAGAAAACAGGAACTGGAAAGTTGAAGAGACCTAAAGCGTTTAAAAGACATAAATTAACTAAAAAATCTGCAAAAAATAAAATGAACTTAAGAAAATCAACTTTAGTAAGTGATGGAGATGCTAAGAGAATAGCACAATTATTACCATACTAGGATACGGATTATAAATAATAACTATAGAAGAGGGATATAGAAGGAGGTCATAACGATGGCAAGAGTTAAAAAAGCTATGAATGCTCGTAAAAAGCATAGGAAAATATTAAAACTTGCAAAAGGATTCAGAGGATCTAGAAGCAAATTATATAGACCAGCGAATACATTCGTAATGAAAGCATTGAAAAATGCTTATATAGGAAGAAAGTTAAAGAAAAGAGACTTCAGAAAACTTTGGATACAAAGAATAAATGCAGCTGCTAGAATGAATGGAATATCTTATTCAAGATTAATGAATGGATTAAAATTATCTGGTATTGAAGTTAACAGAAAGATGTTATCTGAAATGGCTATACAAGACCCAGAAGGATTTGCAAAATTAGCAGAAGTTGCTAAAGCAAAATTGGCTTAATATTGAATTATAAGATGTAAAGTCTTTGAGTTATGTAAATAGTTCAAAGGCTTTTTTATTTTTGAGAAAGAACTGTTTTTACGATGTACAAGCAATTTTATAATGTTGAATAAAATAATCAATACGTTGAATAAAATAATCAATACAGTATAGTTAACTGATATTTATTATAAAAAGTATCACAATTATTTATGAGAACTATAAAAATTTACTATAGAAATAAAAAATTTACTGTAGAAATGATGTTATCCTATGTATAAAATTTCCAATCAATCTTGAATCAATATTATCAACACGACAATATTATCTCATTAATAAGATAAACATGGGGGATATGAAGGTAAATAAAGGATAAAAATAACAGTTTGATTTTTGTGTTAAGCTGTTATTTTTATTTAGAGTATATATCCAGAGCAAAATGTCTCTGATTGGCTTGTAAATGATAAGTGCAAAAAAAGATGTTGTATATCTGTGGGATATAGTATATTAAATGAACTTCTTTGTACATTTTCAGAGTAAGAAAGTGAAGTAGTACAAAGAAGTTTTTTATTAATGAGGATATTTTTTATAACTAAAAAAACTATATGTAGATTTGATTAAAAAGGAATTTACATATAGTTTTTTTAGTATAATAAATAGTGCAAACTTATATAGCAAAGATAAAGTATGATATTAAATTTTATTATCATCCAAAAATCTAAGGAGGACGTTTTTATGAAAATAAAATTTATTATAGTGACATCAATAATATTTTTAATAGGATTACTTGTGGGGTGTCAAAGTACCAAAGATACAGAAATAAATGTACTTGCTACAAGTGATTTACATTCAATTATTCCAGATAATCTAGTCTCTTATGTGCAGGAAGAAAGAAAGTATGATGAAAATCTACTTATGGTAGATGCAGGAGATTTTTTTGACATGCAAAGTAGCGAAATGAACAATTGGTTTACTGGACAAAAACTTGTAGGATTTAAAGATGGGATACCAGAGTACAAAAAAATAGCTGAACCACGTGAGAGAGAAGTTCCTTTAGCTAAAAAGATGGCAAAGCTGAAATATGATGCAGTTACATTTGGAAATCATGAATTTGTCTCTAACGACAAACAGAGTCTTGATAAATTGGTTTCTGATTTTAAAAATAATAACATACCATTAGTGTCGGCAAATGTATATGAACAATCTGGAGAAAACTACGTAAAGCCATATGTAATGAAAAATGTAAATACTGATAAGGGAGTTGTAAAGGTTGGAATACTCGGTCTGACTATAAAAGAAATAGGGGAACGTTCTAGATTTAAAAGTTTTGCACAAGATAAAAAAGCTAGAGAACTTGGTGAGCAACCTCAATATAAAGGGACATTATATGCAAATGATTTAGTAGAAGATGCAAATAAGTGGGTAAAGGTTATGGAAAAAGAAAAGCCAGATATAATAGTTGCCATTGTACATTCAGGTGAAGAACCAAAAAATCCTAAAAATCCAGGAAATAGAATAAAAGAACTAGCGACAACTGTAGAGGGAATAGATGCTATTGTAGCAGGTCATACGCATGAAAAAATAGAACAGCATACATATAAAAATAATTCTGGTGAAGAAGTAATAGTAACACAACCTGGAGCTCATGGTAATAGTGTATCAAAGATTAATTTTAAGTTGGATAAGAAGAATGAGAAGTGGTTTATAAAAGATAAATATAGTGAATTAAAAGTTTTTGGAAAGGAAGTAAATATAATTACAACCTCTGGTCTGAATCCAAAATTTTCAGATGAAATGGCAGTTAATTTGTTCAATGAAAGAGATAGAGCTGTTCAACCTATATTTATAGATACTGGAGATTTTATAAATGCTAATACAAAAGAAATGACTAAATGGGCTAAAGAGTGGCAATACAATGAAAATAAAGGTATCCATAAAAAAATAAATGAATGGCCAATTATATATCTTGGTTATGATGCTGTAGTACTTGGTAGCCATGAGCTTACATCGGATAAAGAGAATTTTTTTGAAAAAAAATCCACGTTGGATTATATTATAGAAAACTTTGAAGAAATGAAGATACCAGTCTTATCAGCTAATATATATGATGAATCTGGAGAAAATTATGTAAAACCTTATATAATTCATAATGTAGAAACTAGGGAAGGAAATATAAAGGTTGGAGTATTAGGTCTTACTACTACTGATAAGGTTGAAAAAGACTTAAGTGGCTCAAGTTTAAGCAAAGTCTCTAAGACTTTGAAAGCTCCTAAAGAAGCAGAGAAATTATATACTAATAACTTAGTAAAAGATGCAAGAGAGTGGGTAAAAGTCATGCAAAAGGAAAATCCTGATGTGATTGTTACAGTTGTACATTCAGATAATAATAGTACTCTAAAAAATCCAAGTAGTGAGATAAAAAAACTTGCAATGTCGGTAGGTGGAATAGACGCTATTGTTGTAGGTCATACGAAAAATAAGATAGAAGAACATATTTACAAAAATAAGTTTGGGGATGAGGTCATAGTAACACAATCTGGAGAAGATTATTATTCAAAAATAAGCTTTGAATTAAGAAATGAAAATGGGAAGTGGAATATCATTAATAAATACAGTAAAGTAATAAAATAAATTTATATGATAGATATATAAGCCATTGTTAATACTATTTTTTATACTACGTAACAATTGTTGAAAATGATATGAATATAACATCTGAATAGAGGGCGTTTTATTTGTAAAAAATAAGTTTACAGTTTGAGCGTATAAACTTATAGTAAAGGAGAAAAATTATGAGTTATAAGAAGATTGCAATTATAACTGGTGCTAATAGTGGTGTTGGTAAGGAGTTTCTAAAGTTATTAATAAATGAAGAAGAAATAACAGAGATATGGGCAATTGCAAGAAACAAGGAACGATTAAATCAATTAGTAGACGAATTTGGGAGTAAGGTAAAAGTTTTTTTAAAAGATTTATAGCTCAACTAAAGCGTTTGTAAGAAATTATACAAGAGCATTAAATGTTGAACTTAAAGATAAAGGAATAAATGCAATTGCTGTATGTCCAGGATGGATGAGTACAAACCTATTTAAGAGAGGTATAGTTGCAACAGAAAAAGGGACAAAAAATTTCCCGGGCATAGTGACTCTAGATGTTGTTGCTAAAAAAGCATTGAAGGATACAAATAAAAATAAAGATATTTCTGTGTATGGTATCAATACAAAATCCAGTCATTTTTTAGCAAAACTATTGCCACAAAAGATGATGATGAAGGTTTGGTTAATGCAACAGCATATTAAGGAATAAGAGTTTTATATCTTATTAATGATATAACTTTATTTATAAGAAATTTAATGATTATATCGTCAAGCAGACTTTCAATATGTCTGTGTTGTGTAGACTTGTCTATTCATACCTCCTTTTACACATGATTACACATATCATGGTCTTGACAAGAATAGTTAATATCTATATACCATGTTTTCCCAATTGATAAAATGATTTTCAACTGTTATACTCATATGCATAACAGTAAAACAGTTGAATAAATATTTTATAAGGAGGAGCATTGAAAATTGTAGTATCAAATAACTATAAGACACCCATATATCAACAAATTAAACGTCAAATTCTTCGTGCAATTTTAACTTCCGAGCTATTGCCAGGTGACACATTGCCGTCAATACGGGCATTAGCCAAAGACCTAAAAGTAGGCGTTCTTACGGTTAATCGAGCATATACAGAATTAGAAGACGAGGGATACATAGAAAACATACAAGGAAAAGGCTGCTTTGTAGCAGAAAAAAGTTCAGATTTAATTAAACAGCACCTAATTGACGAAGCTACAAAAAAAATGGAGCAAGCGATTAGCGAAGCAAAAAAAGCTGGTAATTCAGCCGAGCAGGAAATTAAAAAGAATATTGGTGTCGTATTTGACAGCAGTTACTTTGTGGACGAGTGGAATATGTCAGATGTGGAAAAAGCATTTACGTGTTTCTATTCTGCATGGGATACCAAAAAATACTGGTCTTTGCTTTCTAAATTCAGAATTACAAAAGAAAAGCGAGTAAAAGAGTTATCAAAAGGTATGCAGATGAAACTGATGTTGGCTTGTGCATTTTCTTACGATGCCACATTGTTAATACTTGATGAACCTACAAGTGGGCTTGACCCTGTATCTCGTGATGAGCTATTAGAGATACTTTCTGATTATATTGAAGATGGGAAACATAGCGTCCTTTTCTCAACACATATAACAAGTGATTTAGAGAAAATTGCGGATTACATTACTTACATTAATTTGGGTGAACTAATATTTACTGGAGGGAAAGAGGAATTTATAGATGGATATAGAGTTGTGAATGGCGACAAAAAATCTCTTGAACAAGAATTGGAAAGCAAGCTGATTGGATTAAGGACATTTGCAACAGGATATGAAGCACTTATCAAAACCGAAGATTTACTATATGCTTCACAAGCAGAAAATTTTATTGCAAGTATTGATGATATTGTCGTGTTCATGAGCAGACAGGCAGAAAAAGATAAGGGGGGATACAGATGAACTATACAATAAAATGCATGAAATTGGACTTATTACTTCTAAAACCGTATTTGAAGTCCATGCTTCTTGTTTTACTTGTTCCGTTACTGATTACCTTTTTTACAGGGACACTTTTTGAAGGATTGTCCTTTGCTGCAACTGTTATGGCAATGACAACTGGATATACTTTTTCTGTAGTTGAAAAAAATAACCTTGACCGTTTTTATGGCTTTCTTCCGGTAAAAAGAAATGCTTTGGTTTTAGGCAGATATTTGATTATATTTTTGACAGGTTTTGCCGCTTTGGTATTTACTCTGTTAGTACAGGTTATTATCCTGAACTTCAAGACATCAGCCCCTTCTCCACAAGAGATAGTAGTATCATTCCTTTCATGTGCGGCTTTATTTTGTATTTATGCGTGTGTGCAAATTCCAGGATATTACCGCTTTGGTTCCATTAAAGGGAAAATGTTCATGTTCATTCCGACAGTAGGTTTTCTGTTGTTTTACTATTTAGTGAAGTTACTAACAGAAAATAAAGTTAACTCAACCCTAAATTTTGTTCCAAATAACATGGTTCTCATTATAGGGGCAATTGGGATGATGGTATTGATAGTAGCTATTTCAGCAATCATATCAACGAGGATTGTTGAAAAAGGCAACCATTAAGGAGGAACACAATGATAAAAACCATTGTAATTATTATTGTTGCTATAGTTCTTATACTGATTAGAAATTTAACTATAAAGAAGTATCGTGAACGTAGGAAAAAATAGAATATATAAGAAGGTCTTCCAATATGAAAAATCCAGCATAGCCTGTAAATACAGGTTATACTGGCATATAAGAACTTATAAAGATATAATAAAAAGTATAATTTATAAGAAAAGATAATATAGTTCTATTTAGATTGAAAAAGAGTAGAGTACAGAGAAATTATTTGTACTTTACTCTTTTTATTATTTTGTTATTAAAACTAATTTATGTTAGTATCTATATATAATTAAAGTATAAGATAAAATTACTTCTTTTTAACTGGGAAACATACCTCTGTTACCAAATTATCAGAATTATTATCATTAGCAGGTTCTATATGATAAATATTAAACATAGAAGCATCCACCTCATAATTATTGCAATAGACTTACAAGCATATATGAGTTGATTGAAATTTCCTTTAATAATTGCAGTTGCAACAGTTATACTTATTACACTCTTAAAAGGTATCACTTGTTGAAAGCTAATATTAAATCTTAAGAATAAGTATTAGAAATTAAGAGGCATTTTTTAGTTCAAGTGGATTATCTATACCAAAATAATCATATAAAGCAGAGCTTATTTCCTCCAAATTTCCATTTTGGAAGGGTAATTGCAAATTCACCTTTTCTACCACATCCTTAAATCCAGCGTCAGTATTTTGATTTAAAAAATCCATATATACGTCAACCGCTTTTCTGTAATCATCTTGTGACAGTTGCCATATCTGAAGTGATACATCAGAGGCAAGACCATAACTCAAGTAATAAAAAGGAACTTGGAAGTTATGAGATACAAGTATCCAAAATGGGGCATTCTTTTCTTTAAGTACATTATTGGATACTCCATATTCTTCCTCTAAATCAAAAAATAATTTATTGATATCATTTAAACTCATATATGGATTTTTGTATATGATTTCTTGAAATTCATCATAAAGACAAGCGTCAATAATAGTATTTAGAACAATCAACAAGTGTTCTTTTTTTATAGCTTCAGATTGTTTACCAAAAAAATCATCAAAATATTTGTAAAATAGAATTTCTAAAGAGGTTGAATGAACTTCACATATATCTATACTTGGTTGTATCTTATTATTTAGATTAATGCTGTTGTAGTAATTATAAAAATGTCCAAACTCATGAGCAAAACTAGTAACACCTAAAAAAGAATTGTCCCATGTATTAAATAAAAAAGGTGCTTTGTACTTATTTATATAAGCAGTATATCCTCCAGGCGATTTATTTTTTCCAGAAGAATAATCGTACAAGTCATATTTTTTCATATAGTCGAAGCTCTCTTTTAGTTTTGGAGATATATCTTCAAGTACCTTATCAAACTTCCTAAATGAGCGATTCTTATATACTTTGATATAAATAGAAGAATCAGAAGGCTTAGATGAAATCTCTCTATATAATGGGACTATGTAATCTTTTACATCTTGTCTAAATTTTTTAGCTTCTTCTTGAGAATAGTCTTTGTTTAGGTTCATATAGGCATAATCTATATAATTCTTAAATCCTCGTTTACTTGCTATTTCAGTTCTTGTCTGTATAAGTTCTAAAAATATGTTGCCAAAGATAGGATTGTATTTTTTTAAGTAATCTGAATAAATTTTTACATATTCTTCAGGGCTAAGATTTGGTCTTGATAAGGCTTCTTCAAAGTCTATTTCTATACCATCTATTGATACTGTAGACTTAGATAACAAGTCTTCGTACTTTACAACTAGGTCTTGTTCTTTCTTAAGTAAGCCTTCAACTTCTTTAGAATTAAGTTTTCCAATGTTCTTTAGGTAATTAAATGTATCTTTTCCAAGTTCTTTTTCTAATTCTTTAGAGAATTTAGAAGTTACAAATCTATCTTGAAAGTCTTTGTATGACATGTCAACATCTACTGATTTACTCATAAGATACTTGTATTCTTTAGAGTAAAATTCTTCTGATGAATCTACATTGTTTCTAATTTTTGCTATAGTAAGTGTACTATAAAAATCTTGATAAAGTTTATCAACCTCATTAAATAAATTTAACTGTTCCTTAGCAGTTTTAGATGTTAAGAGTTTGTCGTTGCACTTGTTAATATTTTCGCAGATTGACTTTACATTAGGACGCTTATATTCCATTTTTTCAAAGGGTATAGTGCCTCTAGCAGAATCTTTTTTTGTATCATTAGTATAATTTCTTATGTATGATGCAAATATAATAAAAACTGCAATTAAAAGTAGAGAAACAAATATTTTCTTTTTGGGTTTAACCATAAAAATCCTCCAATCGTGGATATAGTTATTAATTATTTTACTATATTAAATATAAAAAATGCATGTTAAGAAAATTTAACATATAAGGTATAGACAGAATTATAAATAATATAAAAAATTTAACTTCAAAAAAGTATATGAAATTTATACTAGTAAAATGATAAATAAATTTTAAGTACAAAATAGTAAAAACTATGATAGTTTTAGACCTATTATATGTAAAAAATATAGATGTTTTTGGTGCAATTTAAATTAAAAGACATATATATAAATTTAAAATATTTCAAATAGAAATTATAAAAGTTCATATCATTGTCTTTATATAATATTTATACTATAATAGAATAATAATTTAGAGGAAAGCTCTAAAAATAAACAAATTAAAGGTCTTAACAGTAGTGATTTTATGTTAAGGAGGTATAAAGAAAGTTGAAAACAATACTTAGAAGACTTATTCTCTATGCAGATGGAATGCGACCTACTCAAATAATGGTATCTGGGTTTGCTGCGATTATTTTAATTGGAGCATTGTTGTTAACACTCCCGATAGCATCACAGAGTGGAGAGAGTATAGGCTTATTAAATGCTCTATTTACGGCTACTTCAGCGGTTTGTGTTACTGGTCTAGTTATGGTAGATACAGCAACTTATTGGAGTTTATTTGGACAGATAGTTATAATAACATTGATACAAATTGGTGGTCTTGGATTTATGACCGTAGCCACAATGTTTTCACTTATGGCACGAAAAAAAATACAACTAAGAGAAAGATTGTTAATACAAGAGTCATTAAATCAAGCTGATTTATCGGGTCTTGTAAGACTTACAAGATTTGTATTGATAATAACCATAACAATAGAGGGAATAGGTGCACTAGTTTTATCAACTGTCTTTATTCCACAATTTGGTTTGTCTAGAGGGATATGGTATAGTGTATTTCACGCAATATCTGCGTTTTGTAATGCCGGATTTGATTTGATGGGGAGTGTAAGTGGACCATTTACATCGTTAAATTCTTATGTAAATAACTTTACAGTATCAATGACTGTCTGTGCACTTATAGTGCTTGGAGGGTTAGGATTCCCTGTTGTACTTGATATTGTAAGAAAAAGAAGATTTTCAAAATTAAATGTGCATTCTAAAGTTGTATTATTTTCAACTGCGACACTTATTTTAGTGGGTGCATTATTTATTTTTCTTATAGAATTTAATCAAAAAGCCACTATGGCAGACTTGCCTTTAAAGGGAAAATTATTATCAGCAATATTTCAATCAGTAACTGCAAGAACTGCTGGTTTTAATACGCTTGATTTAGCTACTTTACGAGAAAGTAGTGTATTTATAATGATAATTTTGATGTTTATTGGAGCATCACCTGCATCAACTGGTGGAGGTATAAAAACAACGACACTAGCCGTTTTAATCATTACAGTTAGAAGTTTTCTATCAGGAAAGTCAGATATAGAAGCTTTTGAAAGAAGATTAGCTCCATCAACTATAAAAAAATCTCTGGGTATATTTGTAATTAGTATATCAGCAGTTATTTTTGGAACACTGATTATTTCAATAACTCAGCCTAATTTTACACTAGTTCAATCAGCATTTGAGGTTACATCAGCACTTGCTACAGTTGGGTCAAGTTTAGCTGGAACTCCAAACTTAAATGCTATAGGAAAGATTATAATAATAATCTTTATGTTTATGGGTAGAGTTGGTTCTCTTACTTTATTTATGGCAATACTTTCTGGAGGTAGAAGAAAGAGCCAACCAATCAGATATGCAGAAGGTAGAATTATGGTTGGTTAAGTTTCTAAGTAGTAATAAAAATTCATTGATGTTAGGCATAAAATAGCAATATAAATAAATTGTGTGTTAGGGAGGAAGTTTCGAGATGAAGCAATATATAGTCATTGGGTGTGGGAGATTTGGAAGTTCAGTTGCGTCTACTATGCATCTTTTAGGACATCAAGTAATGGCAATAGACAAAAATGAAGATTCAGTTCAAAGTATATCCGACAAGGTAACTCATTCACTTATAGTTGATGTTACTGATGAACAAGCGTTAAGGTCATTAGGTTTAGGTAACTTTGATGTAGCAGTAGTTGCAATAGGTTCTGATATAAGGGCATCTATAATGGCGACTCTTATAGCCAAAGAAATGGGTGTAGAGTTGATAATATGTAAGGCAAAGGATGAGCTACAAGCTAAAGTACTTTATAAAATTGGTGCAGATAGAGTTGTGTTCCCAGAAAGAGATATGGGAGTAAGAGTTGCACACAATTTAGTTTCTGATAATATATTAGACCATATTGAACTTGACCCAGAGTATTCAATTGTTGAAATCGTAACTCCAAATAGCTGGGTTGGCAAGACACTTGTAGAGCTTGAATTAAGAGCTAGGTATGAGATAACTGTACTTGCTATAAAAACAGGTAAAAATATAAATGTTACACCTTCTCCAGATGAGGAACTTATAGCTGGAAGTATCCTAGTTATAATCGGTCAAAATACTAGTATAACAGCAATAACATCTGGAAATAAGGGGATAATTAGAAGAAGATAATTTACTATTTAATATATATTTAATTGCAATGAAAGTAGATAGTATCATATAATTATGAATAGTTATATGATACTATTTTTATTTAATCAAAAGTAGAACTTAGATGTAAGATTATATAAAGAGAAATTATATTAAAAATAGAGCAAGGAGGTTGTGCTAATATAAAAATTTACCATTTATTAGCATTTAGATAAAATGATTACAAATATAAACAGTAAGGATAATGAAAAATTAAAGTATACAAAAGCATTGTTAAAATCAAAAAACAGAAATAAAGAGTCAAAGTTCATAATAGAAGGTTACAGAATAGTAGTACTTGCACTTGAATGTATGGCAAATCTTGAGTATGTATTTATCAATGAGGACTTTGAAAATAAGAAGGAACATGTAAAACTATTAGAAGATTTAGATAAAAAAAACACAAAGATATATAAGACTACAAATAAAAATTTTAAAGAACTAGTAGATACAGAAAATACTCAAGGAATAATAGGTGTAGTTTCATTTAAGGAAAAAAAATTAAGAGAAAGTATAAGTAAAAAAGATAAATTTGTATTGATTTTAGACAGAATACAAGACCCAGGAAATATGGGCACTATAATAAGAACTGCTGATTCTGCTGGGGTAGATGCCATAATAGCACTAAAGGGATGTGTCGATATATACAACCCAAAAGTAATTAGGTCGACTATGGGTTCTATTTTTGATATGAAGATAATTAATGCTTCACAAGATGAAACTGTGGACATGCTTAAATCATTGGATTTTAATATAGTTTCAAGTTACCTAAATACAGATAATTTTTATGATAAAATAGATTATGGTTTAAAAGTAGCATTGGTGATAGGAAACGAAGCAAATGGAATAAATGAAGAACTTGTATCAAAGTCTGATATTTTGGTTAAGATACCTATATATGGTAAAGCTGAGTCGTTAAATGCTGCAATAAGTTCTGCCATACTGATGTATGAAATAAAAAAATACTTAATTTAATGTATTGTAATAAATATAATGTCATGTTATAATCTTGAATTAAATAGTAGAGTATCAAAAATAGTCAATATATTTTAAGAAACTAATTGAATTGATTATATACTAGATGTGTATTATACTTAAAAACTAATTGAGCTGATTATATACTAGATGTGTATTGTACTTAAAAACTAATTGGGTTGCTTATATATTAGATGTGTATTGTACTTAAAAACTAATTGAGTTAATTATATACTAGATGTGTATTATACTTAAAAAATTAATTGAGTTAATTATATACTAGATGTTTATTATACTTAAAAAACTAATTAAGTTGCTTATATATTAGATATGTATTATACCTAAAAACTAATTGAGTTAATTATATACTAGTTGTGTATTATATTTAAAAAACTAATTGAGTTGCTTATATATTAGATGTTTATTATACTTAAAAAACTAATTGAGTTGCTTATATATTAGATGTATATTATATTAAAAAACTAATTAAATTAATTATATATTAGATGTATATTAAAATTAGTCACATAATTTAAATGGAAATGATATAATACTAAAATAAACAATATAATATTGTAAATGCAATGAAAGAGGAAAGTATTTTGATTAAACTTAGTAAAGAGATAAACACCTAGGCTGGGAGTGTTTTCTAAGAGGTCAGGAGAAGTTCCCTCTGGAGTAACAGAGCTGAAATTTTATAGTAGGCTTTGACGTCAAAAACGCGTTAAGTTTGTTAGAGGTGGTTTGATGATTTTTAAATTGTTAAACTACTAGGGTGGTACCGCGAAACTATAGTCTTTCGTCCCTAGACAGGGATTGAGGGGCTTTTTTTATACAAAAAAATGAAAGGGTGATATGTGTGCAAGAAAAATTACTTGCTTTACGTGAAGCAGCTTTGGCAGAAATAAAAGAGGCACAAAGCATAGAAAGTGTAGAAAGTTTAAGAGTTAAGTACTTAGGAAAAAAAGGTGAGCTAACTTTAATACTTAAAGAAATGGGTAAATTGTCTGCTGAAGAAAGACCAGTAGTTGGTAAGGTTGCCAATGAGGTAAGAGAAAATATTGAACTTAGCATAAATTCTAAAAAAGAAGAAATAAATGCTATTGAAAAAGAAAGAAAATTAAAAGAAGAAGTAATAGATGTTACTCAACCAGGAAAAGTTTTAAAGGTTGGAAAGAGACATCCAATAACTCAAATTATAGATGAAGTAACAGATATATTTATCGGAATGGGATTCTCTATAGCAGAAGGTCCAGAAGTTGATACAGTAGAAAATAACTTTGATGCTTTAAATGCTCCTAAAGACCATCCATCAAGAGATATGAGCGACACATTCTATATCAATGATAATGTTTTACTTAGAACTCAAACATCTACAGTTCAAGTAAGAACTATGAGAAGTCAAGAGTTACCAATAAAAGTAATTGCACCAGGTAGATGCTTTAGGTCAGATTCTCCAGACGCTACACACTCACCAATGTTCCATCAGATAGAAGGGCTTGTTGTTGGAAAAGATGTCACTATGGCAGAGTTTAAAGGAACTATGGATATCTTCGTTGAAAAATTGTTTGGTTCTGATATCAAAACTAAGTTTAGACCTCACAACTTCCCATTTACAGAGCCAAGTGCAGAGGTTGATGTTACTTGTTTCAAATGTGGTGGTAAAGGTTGCCCAATGTGTAAATATGAAGGTTGGATAGAAATATTAGGTTCAGGTATGGTTCATCCAAATGTGCTTAGAAATTGTGGAATAGACCCAGAAGTTTATAGCGGATTTGCATTTGGAGTTGGGGTTGAAAGACTTGCAATGCTTAAATACGAAATAGATGATATTAGATTATTATTCGAAAATGATATGAGATTCTTAAATCAATTTTAATTAGGAGGGTATGTAGATGTTAGTATCTTTAAAATGGCTTAGAGACTATGTTGATATAGACATGGATGTAAAAGAGTTCGCTGATAAAATGACAATGACAGGGACTAAAGTTGAAACAATAGATTATTATGGTGAAGAAATAGAAAATATATTGGTTGGAAAGATTTTAGAAATAAAACAACATCCAAATGCTGATAAGTTGGTTGTAACTAAAGTAGATGTTGGAGATAAAGTTGTTCAAATAGTTACAGGAGCTACAAATATATCAGAAGGAGATTATATTCCAGTAGCTGTAAATGGTTCTAAATTACCTGGAGGAGTTGAAATCAAACAGACTGATTTTAGAGGTGAATTATCAGATGGTATGATGTGTTCAGCAGCTGAACTAGGTATAGATGAACATTACATTGAAGAGTACAAAAGAGGTGGTATATATATTTTAGACCACGAAGATTCTTATGAATTAGGAAAAGATATAAAGGATGTTTTAGGGTTAAATGATGCTTTAATAGACTTTGAATTAACTTCAAACAGACCTGATTGTAAATGTATGATAGGTATAGCTAGAGAAGCAGCTGCAACTATAGGAACAAAAGTAAAATATCCTGAAATCGAAGTAAAAGAAAGTGATGAAGAGATAGACTTCAAAGTTGAAATAGACAATCCAGATTTATGTAGAAGATATGTTGCTAGAATGGTTACAGATGTAAAAATAGAACCTTCTCCATATTGGATGCAAAGAAGACTTACAGAAGCAGGTGTAAGACCTATAAGTAACATAGTTGATATAACAAACTTCGTAATGCTAGAGCTTGGTCAACCACTTCATGCCTTTGATATAAATCAAGTAGAGACTGGAAGAATAGTAGTAAGAACTGCTAAAGATGGAGAGAAACTTGTGACATTAGATGATGTTGAGAGAACATTAGACAAAGATATGCTAGTCATAACAAATGGAGAAAAATCACTTGGTTTAGCTGGTGTAATGGGTGGTGCTAATTCAGAAATAACTGATAATACAAAGACTGTACTTTTTGAAAGTGCCAATTTTAAACCAGAAAATATAAGAATGACAGCTAAAAAAGTTGGAATTAGGTCAGAGGCATCTTCAAGAAATGAAAAAGACTTAGACCCTAATCTTGCAGAGATAGCAGCAAATAGAGCTGTACAACTTGTTGAAATGTTAGGAGCAGGAAAAGTTTTAAAAGGTATTGTGGATGTTTATCCAAATAAGCCAGAACCTAAAAAGTTAGTAGTAAATCCTCAAAGAATTAACAAGCTTTTAGGTGTAGATGTACCAATGGAGCAGTTTGTAGGAATTTTAGAATCATTAGAATTTAAATGTAATTTAGTAGCTGATAATAAATTAGAAATAGATGTACCGAGCTTTAGAACAGACATGGAGCAAGAAGCTGACGTATGGGAAGAAATAGCTAGAATCTATGGATTTGAAAATATACCTTCTGTACAATTAGAAGGAAATACAACAGCAGGAATTAAAACTTCAAGACAAAAATTCATGGAAGCTTTAAAAGATAATTCAACTGCTGTAGGGTTAAACGAAATATTAACATATTCATTTGTAAGCCCTAAGGGAGTAGACAAAATAAGAGTACCAGAAGGTAATGCTAAGAGAAACTTTGTTAAATTACTTAACCCATTAGGAGAAGAAACTTCTGTAATGAGAACCACTTTAATACCAAATATGTTAGATGTTTTATCAACTAATATATCTCATAAAATAGAAGAAGTATATGCTTTTGAGTGTGGGCATATATTTATACCACAAGATTCAGAATTGCCTAAGGAAGAAAATAGAATGTGTATAGGTATGTACGGTAAAGATGTTGATTTCTTTGCACTAAAGGGAGCTATAGAAACTATACTTGTAAATGTCGGATTTAAAGGTTATGAAATTGAACCTCAAGATAATAATACTACCTTCCACCCTGGTAGATGTGCTAAAATAGTATATAATAATAAATATGTAGGTACATTAGGTGAATTGCATCCAGATGTTATAGAAAACTACAATCTAGGTCAAAGAGTTTATGTCGCTGAAATAGATATTGACTTTGTATTTGATAATTCTGATAGAACAAAGAATTACGTACCATTACCAAAATATCCATCTACATCAAGAGATATAGCTCTTATTGTTAAAGATGATGTATTTGTAAAACAAATAGAAGATATAATAAAGGAAAATGGTCAAGGATTAGTAGAAAGCTACAAGTTATTTGACGTTTATAAAGGTTCTCAAATAGAAGCTGGATACAAGTCAATTGCATATTCAATAACTTATAGAAGTAAGGATAAAACTTTGACAGATGAAGATGTAGCTAAGGTGCATGATAAGATATTAAGTGAATTAAGCGAAAAATTGAATGCTAACTTAAGATCAAATTAACAACTAATGTCGGGGAGGTTAGGATGAACAAAGTAATGGTTAAAATCCATGGCGCTGAATATCCAATGGTTGGAGACAAATCAGAGAAGTTTATGATTAGTATTGCTGATTTTGTAGACAAAGAAATGGATAAAATAACACGTCAAAACCCGAAATTAAGCTTATCAGTTGCTGCAATATTAACTGCATTAAATATATCAGACCTTTTATTTGAATGTTCAGATGAGAATGAGAAGTTGATTAAAGCTAATGAAGAATTGAGTAAGAAGGTTGGAGCATCTAATGAAGAGCTTCAATTAGAAATCAAGTCTTTAAAGCTTACTATAGCAGAAAAAGAAGCAGAAAATCGTGAAGCTGAGGCTAAGATGAAAGAGTTAATTGAGATTATAGAAAATAAAAAGCAAGAAATATTCGAACTTAGTAATACGACAGAAGGTTCTAGAGCCGAGTTAGATGCTTATAAAAACAAGATTGAGGAGTTAAGTGCTCAACTTGAAGAAGCAAATGAAAGAGCTACTATAGCTGAAAACCTAGCTTCTGAGTTTCAAAACAAAGCTTATGATTTACAGCTAAAATGTACAGGGTTAAATAATGATGTAAAAAACGTGGAATAAATTAAAAGATTTGCTGTCTCTCTTGTTTTTTGAGACAGCTTCTTTTAATGTATAAATATAAATGGTGTATAAATATAAATGGTGTATAAATATAAATAATGTATGAATATAGATAATATATAAATATAGATAATACATAAATATAGATAATACATAAATATAGATAATATATAAATATAAATAATTTTTATATGTTAATGAAAAGTGGTATCTAAAATAATTTTGATTAAAAATAGCTACGCACACTTGTGACTTTAGTCATGGGAGGTTGAGTTTGTATCTATTATTAGAAAGCGAGAGGTTTATGTATGACAAGCAAGAGTCAGATGTCTGAATCATTCTTTTTATGTTCTTTATTGGCAATAACAGGAGGATTTTTAGATATTTATACTTATGTAGTAAGAGGAAAGGTCTTTGCTAATGCACAGACTGGAAATATAGTTTTATTTGGGCTTAATATAGCAGAAGGTAATGTAAAGGAGTCGTTTTATTACTTGATTCCTATTTTGGCGTTTATGTTAGGTGTGTTTATAGCAGAGAAGATAAGAAAGTATTTTACAAATAATAATGTAAAGATTCATTGGCGTCAGGTTATCATTATAATTGAAATGATTACAATACTTATTGTTTCATTTGTTCCTAGAGGAAGATTTGATATGTTTGTAAATGTTGCTATTTCTTTTATTTGCTCAATGCAGGTGGAGAGTTTTAGAAAAGTAAATGGAAATAGTTTTGCAACAACAATGTGTACTGGAAATTTAAGAAGTGCCACAGAAACCTTATTTCATTATATACAGACTAAGAATATTTTTATGATAAAAAAGAGTTTGCAGTATTATGCTATTATTATATTCTTTATATTTGGAGCTATTTTAGGAAGCTTTTTTACAAAAATTTTTGTAGAAAAATCAATACTGATATGTTTCTTTGTTTTGGCAGTGGTTTTTGGAATTATGTTTATTAATAAAGAGAATTCATTTAATGAAAATTGACTTTCTGCAAATTGACAAAAAAAGAAGTCATTATTTGATATACTTTATATATAGTAAATATTATACAAGTTATTTGATTAATTAAAATATAGTAATAAATGTATAAGTTAATTAAAGCATTTTAAGTATAGTAAGTAGTGTATAAGTTAATTGAAGTATTTAAAATATGGCAATAAGTGTATAAGTTAGCAGAAGTATTTTAAGTATAGTAAGTAGTGTATAAATTAATTGAAATATCTAAAATATGGTAATAAGTGTATAAGTTAATTGAAGTATTTAAAATATAGTAAGTAATGTACAAGTTAATAGAAACACCCTAAATATGGTAAGTACTATATATGTTAGCTAAAATGCATCAAGTACAAGTATAAATAAGTAATGTATAAGCTAATTGATGTATTTTAAATAGAATAAGTAATATATATTTAATATAAATATTTGAGTTATAGATATAGTTATATTAACCTAACAAGTATAAATAGAGGAGAAAAATATGAAAAAGATAGAATTACTTGCACCAGTCGGCTCTTTTGATTCATTAAAAGCAGCCGTACAAAATGGAGCAAATGCTGTGTATTTAGGTGGTAAAGACTTTAGTGCCAGAGCATCTGCAAATAACTTTGATAGAAATGAGTTGATTGAGGCTGTTAAATACTCTCATATAAGGGGAGTTCAAGTCTTTGTTACTGTAAATACATTGATAAAACAGTATGAGATAGAAGATTTTGTAGAGTATGTAAAGTTTTTATATGATATAGATATTGATGCTTTAATAGTACAAGATATAGGAATGGCAAGACTTATAAAAAAACTATTACCTGACTTTGAACTACATGCAAGTACTCAAATGGTAGCACATTCATTAGAAGATGTGAAGTATCTTCAAAGTGTAGGATTTGATAGAGTTGTTTTAGCTAGAGAGCTGAATGTTGATGAGATAAAATGGATTTGTGAAAATACAACTGTAGATATAGAAGTTTTTGTACATGGAGCCTTATGTGTGTGTTACTCAGGTCAATGCCTCATGAGTAGTATGATAGGAAATAGGTCTGGAAACAGAGGCAGATGTGCACAGCCATGTAGACAAAAGTACGAGTTGATAGATATAAATACAGGGGAAATGGTAAAGAGTGATGGAAATTATTTGTTGAGTCCCAGAGATTTAAGTACTATAGAAGATTTGGATAAAATAATTGAAGCAGGTGTATTGTCTCTAAAAATTGAAGGAAGAATGAAAAAGCCAGAATATGTAGCTACTGTGGTTTCGGGATATAGGGAAGCGATTAATGAATTTATGGATAAGCATAAAATAAGTATTTCTGAGGAAATAATAAATAATTTGTATACTATATTCAACAGAAAGTTTACAAAAGGATATATCTTAGGTGAAGTTGGTAAGGATATAATGAATTCTAATAGACCTAATAATCAAGGGTTATATATTGGAAAAGTTTTGGATTATAATAGAAAAAACAAAAGACTTAGAGTAATGCTGGAAAATACCCTTAAAAAAGGTGATGGAATAAACCTAGGTGGAGGTACTATTGGAAGGATAATAAAAAATGGAGAGATAATTACAATAGCACATAAAGGGGATTTGATAGAATTAGATTTTGTTGGAGAAGCCAAAAGAAATCAACTTATATTTAAAACTTCTGATAGCGAATTAATAGATAGGGTACAAGCTACATTCCAACAAGATAAAGAATTTATAAAAACTAATATAAGTGCAAAAGTGAGTATTAAACTAGGTAAAAAACCAGTACTTTCTATAAGTGATTTTTGTGGAAATAAATCGACTGTAGAGGGAGAAAGGATAGTTGAAAAAGCCATAAAAGTAGCTTTAAATAAAGAAAAAATAGAAGCACAAATTCAAAAGCTTGGAAATACACCTTATAAATTAAAAGAGATAGAAATTGATTTGGATGAAGGTGTAAGCATGCCTATAAGCGTGTTAAATCAAATGAGAAGAGATTGTATTGAGCTTTTAGATGAAGAAAGAATAAAGATAAAAGATAGAAAGTTTAAGAAGAATAGATTAAAATATCAACCAGTTAGAACAAATAAACAGAAAGAACTTAATACAGTTCCTAAAATTAGAGTTAAAGTTAAGAATTTGGAGCAATTAGAAGCAGTATTAAAATATGACGTGGATTTAATTTATTATGAAGATATAAGTACATTATCAAAAGCTTTACAAATGCTCTCAAGTATTTCTATGGATTCAAGTACTTCTATGGATTCAAGTACTTCTATAGATTCAAGTATTTCTGCAGACTCAAGTGCTTCTATGGATTCAAGTACTTCTATAGATTCAAGTATTTCTGCGGATTCAAGTACTTCTATGGATTCAGATATTTTTACGTCTTCAAGTATTTCTAAAGAATCAATGAGTTCAAATAACATAGATACTTTGAATGAAAATAATTCTAATACGGGAGTCACTAACAAGAAATTAATGTATTCAGCACCAAGGATTGTCAGAAATAAAGAGTACAAGCAATTTGAGATATTAGATAATATAAAAGGAATCGATAATGTTCAAGCTGGTAATTGGGGTTGTATGGAATTTTTTAAAGAAAAAGATTTAAATATAGATTTCTATTTAAATGCATTTAACAGTGAAAGCATAAATCACTTCAAAGATGAGGGAGCAAGTACAGTTTGTTTGTCACAAGAACTAAACTTAAATGAAATTAAGCAAACTTTAAAATATACAGATGTAGAAATTGAAGCAGTAATATATGGATATACTCCTATGATGGTTACAGAATATTGTCCTATGGGAGTTGTTGTTAGAGATTGTAAAAAGGATAAGAGAGTTGCTAAATGTAAGGAAAGTAGTTATGCTTTGAGAGATTTTACAGATGCAAGTTATAGGATAACACAAGATATATTCTGTAGAAGTACAATTTACAATTCAAAGGTTACTTGCATGTTGGACAATCTATATGAGTTAGAAGAAATAGGAATAGATGTATTTAGAATAGATTTTACAGTGGAAGATAGTGAGATGGTTAAAAAGGTTATTGAAGCTCATATTGAGGTCTTAAGCAATAATTATAAACTTGGGAAAAAAGCTACAGACTTGTATAAGCAACTAGACGAAATTGGAACAGTTGCAGGACACTACTATAAAGGTGTAGAATAGATATAACATGAAAAATATGCATAAATATATAAAAAAACTTGAATTTATGTGTATTGATATATAAAAATATCGTATATATGAAAAACAGGGGGATTAGTGAAAATGAGAGAAGAGGCTTTAGAAATTTTATTTAAGTATTTAGAAACTGATAGAATGAGAAAACACTGCTATGCTGTTGAAGCAGTTATGAGAGAATTAGCCAAAAGATTAGAGCCAGAGAAAGAAGAAGAGTGGGCAGTTGCAGGTCTTTTACATGATTTGGATTCAGATATAGTTGGAAGAAAGCCAGGAGAAATCTGTGAAGGGCATGCTACAACGACAGTAGAACTGCTTAAAAAAGAAAACTTCGGTGATGAAGAGATGTATAGAGCAATACTTGGTCATCATGATGGAATGGGGGTTACAAGAACTAGTCTAATGGAAAAAGCAATATATGCAGCAGACCCTATAACTGGGTTTATAACTGCTATAGCTTTAGTTTATCCAGATAAAAAACTTACTAGTGTAAAGACGAAGTCTGTAATCAAAAGAATGAAAGAAACAAGATTTGCTTCAAATGTAAATAGAGATGCAATGAGAAGTATAGAAGACATAGGGATTCCATTTGATGAATTTGCAGAGATTTCTCTTAATGCAATGAAGAATATAAGTGATGTGCTTGAAAGTGCTGAAAATAATTAGCTGAAAATATAAAGAGAAAGTAAGGTAAGATATATGAAACTTACGACTATTTGTTATATAGAAAAAGATGACAAGACTTTGATGTTGTACAGGAATAAAAAGAAAGATGACGTACATGAAGGTAAGTATGTAGGAGTTGGAGGAAAGTTTGAGCAAGGAGAAACTCCAGAAGAATGTGTAATCAGGGAAGTTAAAGAAGAGACTGGTCTTATTCTTAAATCATTGTCATATAAAGGGTTGATAACTTTTCCAAAATTTAAAGAAGAAGAAGATTGGTATATGTTTTTGTATTTTTCGGATGAATTTGAAGGAGAATTGTCTGAAAAAAGTTTAGATGATTGTAAAGAAGGAAAACTGATTTGGGTTGATAATGACAAAATATTTGACTTAAATATGTGGGAAGGTGACAGGTTGTTTTTAAATTGGGCTAAGACTGGAAATGTTTTTAGTGCAAAGATAGTATATGATAATGGGAAACTGAAAGATTATAGTGTAAACTTCTTAGATTAATTAAGATGCAGTTTAAAGATACATTTCAGAACATAGTTTAAAGATACAACTTAAGAATGTAATTTAAGGTTAATTAAATTGATTGATATAATATTAAGATAAACAATAATAGCTGGGGAAATAGTGGTTATTGACACCACTATTTTTTCTTATCTTTAATTTTGGAGAAGTTCTAATTTATATATAGATTTCTTAATTAAATTGTAGTTAAAGCCAATATATTATTGAAAAAATAAAAATTGACTTAGATAATTATTTGTTTTATACTAAAGTAAATTTTTTAAATGGAGGAATAATTTGGAATGATAGATATAAATTTAGAAAAATGTGTAGGCTGTGGTACGTGTGAATCAGACTGCCTTGTAAATGCAATAAAAGTTAAGGATGATAAAGTAAGGGTAAAAAATATTCTCTGTATTAACTGTGGTCACTGCATGGCAATTTGTCCAACAGATGCAATAGAAATGCAGGGATTTAATAAAAATGAGGTAATAGAATATAATCGTGAAAGTTTTGAATTAGAACCTGAAAAGTTATTGAATTTCATCAAATTTAGAAGAAGTATAAGACAGTATAAAGGCATAGATGTAGAAGAAGAAAAAATAAAAAACATAGTGGAAGCTGGTAGATACACACCAACAGGTGGAAATAGACAGCCTATAAGATACATATTAGTAAAAGAAAAACTAAAAGAAGTAAAAGAACTAGCTATAGAAGGTCTTTATAATTTAGCACTAGATACTGATGACAGCGACCCTGTACGTTCTATGTATAAAAATACATTTAAGAGAATGTACAAAGGATATAAAGAGAAAGGAATTGATTCTCTATTTTATGATGCCCCACTACTTATGGTAGTTGTAGGTGACGTGTCCCTAGGTGCAAGTGCATATGTAGATGGAGGATTGGCTGCATCTAATATGGAACTTATGACCTATTCTCAAGGATTGGGAATGTGCTATATTGGATTTTTTGTTATGGCATCAAATGTAGAACCAAAGATAAAGGAACTATTAGGAATGAGTGAGAATGAAGCAGTTATAACTTCATTTATATTAGGCTATCCAGATGTGAAATATAAAAGAACTGTAAATAGAAATACTGCTAAATTTGAGACAGTATAGGGCTTAAACTTCGCTATAATTTGTAAAATTATGGAGGTTGAATAACTATTAATATGACTATATAAAACTTTGTTAAATTATTATATTATTTGTAGTATAATAATTTTAAGAGGTGAGATAGATGAAATATTGTTCTGTAGGAAAATTTTCAAAGCTTATTGAAAAAACAACTCAGATGTTAAGAGATTGGGATAAAAAAAGTGTATTAAAACCACATCAGGAGTTGATTTTGGACTAAAAGACCTTGCAGTATGCTCTAATGGTATAGTGTATAAGAATACTAATAAAACTTATATAGTTAGAAAAACAGAAAAAAGGTTAAAAAGATTATAGAAAAAAGTAAGTAGAAAGTATGAAAAAATAAAAAAGGAAAGGAGTATGTCAAAACTAAAAATATTGTAAAACTTGAAAAACAGATACAATAAATACACAGAAGATTGACTAAATAACTATCTTCATCAAACTACAACAAGTATAGTGAAAGCCAAACCATACAGAGTTGTTATAGAAGATTTAGTGGTATGATGAAAAACAAACATTTATCTAAAGCGATAGCTAAACAATGTTTTTATGAATTTAGGAGACTTTATCCATCATCAAAGACTTGTAGTCAATGTTGAAGTATTAAGAAAGATTTAAAACTTAAAGATAGAGTTTTACAAGGTTTTGGCAACGGATTGTGTAGTGAATTTAAAAAAATTGCTTTTATTAATTATTGTAATTACATCTATATTCACTTCTTACATATTTTCTTTTAGTATTAATGCTATAGGTAATAATAATCGTACCATTCGGGTTGCTTATCCTGTTCAAAAAGGTCTAACTGAAATAGATGAGCAAGGTAACTATTCTGGATATACATATGAATATTTACTAGAAATTGCACAGTATACTGGATGGAATTATGAATTTGTTCAAGTTCCTGGAGATATAAATGAATCTATTACAAAATTAATGAAGATGTTAGAAAATGGTGAAATTGATATAATGGGAGGTATGTTACACAATGAGCCATTGCAAAAAATGTATAATTATGCAGGGAATAGTTATGGAATAGTAAATACAGTGCTACAAGCATTATATGAAAATACAGAGATTGATAATATAATGAGTTCACAAAACGTGAAAAAAATTCGTATTGCTGTAATAGAAAATTCTAATACTAGGCTTAAGGAGTTAGATGAGTATTGTAAGATGAATTTGATGTCACCTGAGTTGGTATACTGTAAGACGAGTGATGAACAATTAGAAGCACTAAAGAATGGTAAAGCAGATGTACTTCTTAATGTGAGTATGAACCCTATGGAAGGTGTACGTACTATAGCAAAATTCTCACCAAAACCATTTTATTTCATTACTCCTAAAGGTAGTACAGACTTAACTCAAAGACTCAATTCGGCAATTAATAATATTGAACAGAAGGACCCATATTTTTCAACTACTTTATATGAAAAATACTTTACACCAGAGAATAATCAGATGTTTTTATCTGATGAAGAAACTAAATACATTAAAGATACAGATAAATTAAAGGTGGGAGTACTTTTAAATAAACCACCATTTCAGAATATAGATAAAGATACAGGTGAATTAAAAGGTATATCAATTGATTTATTAAATCACATATGTGATTTAACCGGATTGGAATTTGAACTTGTGTCTGTAAAATCCCAAGAAGATTTGGAAAGAATGACCAAAAATCATGAAATTGATATTGTAGCAGGAATGATTTATGATTATGAATACTCTCGTGAACATAATATATCTATGTCTCGACCATTTGTTTCCACCCAATATGCTATGATGATTAATAATAAATTAAATGAGAATAGTTTAGATGGAAAGCGTATAGCTCTAACTAAGGGTATTAATTATGATGGTAATTTTAAAGAGGATGTTGTATGGTATGATACTTTAGAAGAGTGTATAGAAGCTGTTAATAAAGGATATGTAGATTATACTTATGGTGAAGGTTATTCTATGCAGTATTATATGAATCAGCCTAAGTATAAAAATGTGCGTCTAGTTCCTCAGACATATAAAGCACAGAGTATTTGCTTTGGGATAACTAAAAAAGACAAGCAAGAATTATTGAGTATATTTAATAAAGCCATTATAAGTATTTCATCAGAAAAAATGCAATCTATTGTTTACCAAAATACTACATATAGACAAGATTTCTCACTGACTTATATTATGCAACAAAATCCAATTGAGACTGTTTTTATTGTAGCCAGTTTATTGCTTTGTATCATTGGATTTATGGCATTTGGTTTACATACTCGTACAACTATGAATGAAAAAATATCTTTGGAACTCAAAAAACATGTTCAGTTGTATGAAATGGTAAGCGAATACTTTTTTGAGTATGATTATAAGAAAGATAAATTGATAATTTCTATGCCAGAAAAGGGTATTGAGACATATTATGGTGTAAATGAAAATGATAATATAACAAATAAAAAAGATGAAATAAGAAGAGAATATAATAAAAAGTTTTTTGATATAATAAAATCACAAGAAAATGGAACAACTGAAATGTATTCTATTATGTTTGATGATACTTTTCATTGGATTAGAATTACTTCAAAAATAATTTATAATGACAGAAATATACCAGTGTATGTAATTGGGAAAATAGCTAATATTGATTCTGAAAAAGAGGAAAAAAATAGATTGTTGGATAAGGTTCAAAGGGATAGTTTAACAAATATTTATAATGCAGCATATATTAGAAAATTAACTACAAAAAATTTATTGAATTTATCAACTGAAAAAAACGGAGCTTTATTGATTGTAGATATTGATTATTTTAAGTCAATTAATGATACTTATGGACACTTGGTAGGAGATAAAGTACTGGTTGATGTTGCAAAGGTACTTAACGAAAGTTTTGCAAAAGATGATATTGTAGGTCGTTTAGGTGGAGATGAATTTAGTGTTTATATCAAGGATATAATAAATAAGGAAAAACTTATTAATAAATGTAATGATGTTTACAATCAGATTCATCTTATTAAATTGCCGAACGGAAAAAGTTTATCGATTAGTATGGGAGTAGTTATAACAAAACGTGGTCAAGAATATGATGAACTATATCAAATAGCAGATAATGCTCTTTACGATTCTAAGAGACAAGGAAGAAATAGATTTAAAATAGTATAAGAATTAATTTTAAAACAGAGTAAAGCTTAATAATATTTAAATTACAATAAAGCCTAATGATACATGTTATTACTTATCATTAGGCTTTATTTCTATAAATTAATACTAACATTAAATGTTATACCAACACTAGTATTAATTGTGTTAATTTTATATAGATTTACTTAAAATTAAAGTCTATTTAGAATCAAATCTTAAATTTAATATTGCTTCATAGATTTTAATATTTCAATAACATAATCCCAAACATTAGCTACAGAAGGGATACTAACATGTTCATTTGGAGTATGAACATCAAACATATCTGGTCCTATAGAGATAGCTTCAGCATGAGGAAGTTTATCAAGTAATAATCCACACTCAAGACCAGCATGTAGAGCCATAACAGTAGGAACTTTACCAGTTAATTTCTCATAAGTTTCACTGCATATTTTTTCTAGTTTTGAGCCTTTTTTGAATTCCCAAGCTGGGTATTGAGCTATAAGGTCGTAATTAGCACCCAAAGCTTGAGCTAAAAGTTTTATTCTATCGGCGATTTCATCTCTAATAGACATAACAGAACTTCTAACAGAAGTTAAGAATTCAATAGTAGATTCTTTAGTTTCAATTATAGCGAAATTAGTAGAACTTTCAACTAATCCTTCTATATCAAGGCTTACTGATTGAACTCCATGAGGAGTTAAGCAAGACATTTGAACAACTTTTTCTTTACAATCTTTAGTAAGAACTTTGTCTACAGAAGTTTCAGCTATTGAATAAGTCATACCAGGGTCAGAAGTAGTAAACTCATGTTTAAATGCAGTTAAAATGTCATTTATTTGTTTTTTAGCAGACTCAACATCAGCTTTATTAACAGCTATTACACACTTAGCTTCACGAGGTATAGCATTGTGCTTAGTACCACCATCAACAGAAGATAATTCATAATCAACATCTAACACACTTAATACTCTAGCTATTGCTTTGTTAGCGTTTGCTCTTTGTAAAACAATTTCCATACCAGAGTGTCCGCCTAATAGTCCAGTAACCTCAACTAATAATCCTTGCTTGTCACCTTCAACTTCTTTGTATTCAACAGGTAAGCTAACAACACAAGTTTTACCACCAGCACAACTAACTAATAAGTATCCTTCTTCCTCGGAGTCCATATTTAGGATGTATTGACCTTTAATTAAGTTAGGGTCTAGTGCATCTGCACCATTCATACCATCTTCTTCATTAACAGTAACTAAAACTTCTAGTGAAGGATGTTCTAAAGTGTTGTCTTCTAATATAGCCATACCCATAGCAACAGCTATACCATTGTCAGCTCCTAGAGTAGTTCCAGTAGCATATATCATGTCACCGTCAATTCTTAATTTTATAGGGTCTTTAAGAAAATCATGTTCAACATTCTTTTCTTTTTCGCAAACCATATCCATATGTCCTTGAAGAACTACACCTGGACAATTTTCATATCCTTTTGTAGCAGGCTTTCTTATTATTATGTTTAAGCTTTCGTCTTGAATAGTTTCAAGACCTAAATTTTTACCAAAGCTAAGTAAAAAATCACTTATGCCCTTTTCATTTCCAGAACCTCTAGGAATTTGAGATATTTTCTCAAAGTTTTTAAAAACACTTTCTGGTTTTAATCCTTCTAATACGTTTCCCATGACTCATGTTCCTCCTTAATTTATTTATATAAGTAGCTATGCTTAAAATAAGCTAAAATAAACTCCTTTAAAAATATTAAAGAAGATTTTTTTAACAGATTATATTACAAATAAAGCATGTTTATGTATAATATATAGATAGCTACATACATAGTATAATACAAAATATGTGTAAAATATATCTAAAAGAGAAAAAATATAATAATTTTAAAAATGAAAAAGAAATAAAACTTGCAGTTTTGATTGGAAATGCTTGAAATCATACATTTTTAAAATTAAATAAAAAGGTTAAAATATCGAGGATGGTGAATATAGAAAATGAATGAGAAATCGTTAAGAGTTTTAGAATACAATAAAATAATAGACTTGTTAAAGAAGAAAGCCTCATCTTCTTTAGGTCTAAAATATATAGAAAATTTAGTCCCAAACACTGATTTTGTAGAAGTAAAATCTATGCTAGAAGAAACTAGTGAAGCTCAATCAATTATTATAAAAAGAGGTTCAGTAGGTTTGGAAGGTATTCATGATATAGAAGACAAGGTAAAGAGAGCTTATATAGGTGCATCCCTTGACCCAGGAAGTCTAATTATGATAGCAGATACTTTAAGAGTGGCTAGAAGATTAAAAAATAGTTTATCTAGCAGTGATAAAGAAGATTTCAATTATCCAATAATACAATCTCTATCAAATTCTCTATATGTGTATAAGGACATAGAAGACCAGATATACAATGCTATAATTAGTGAAGTAGAAATATCTGACAATGCTTCAAGTACACTTAGAGATATCAGAAGAAGAATAGCCCAAAAAAATCAATCCATTAGGTCAAAACTAAATTCAATAATAAGTTCAACTACTTATCAAAAATACTTACAAGATGCAATAATTTCTTTAAGAGGTGATAGATTTGTAGTACCTGTAAAATCTGAATATAGGTCACAAGTAGCTGGTATAGTTCATGACCAGTCATCTTCTGGTGCAACACTTTTTATAGAACCAATGACTATAGTAGAGATGAACAATGAGTTGAGACAGTTGAAACTAGGGGAGCAAGAGGAAATAGAAAGAATTTTATCAGAGCTTTCTGCTATGGTTGGAGAAGTGAGTGAAGACCTAATTTCTAATCAAGAGATACTTGGAAGGTTGGACTTTGCATTTTCAAAAGGAAAACTTTCTATACAAATGAGAGGAATAGAACCAACTTTAAATGAAGATAAATATTTAAACATAAAAAATGGAAGACATCCATTGTTGGATAAGAAAAAGGTAGTAGCAAATACGATTTATTTAGGAAGAGACTTCCACACATTGGTTATAACAGGTCCAAACACAGGTGGTAAGACTGTTACAATAAAAACTGTAGGTCTATTTGCACTTATGACACAAAGTGGACTTCATATACCTGCTGATTATGGAAGTAGTATGTGTGTATATGATAATGTATTTGCAGATATAGGAGATGAACAAAGTATTGAGCAGAGTCTATCAACATTTTCATCTCATATGACGAATATAGTATCAATATTACAAAGCGTAACAGCAGACTCTTTAGTTATATTTGACGAGTTAGGAGCAGGAACAGACCCTGTTGAGGGAGCTGCCCTTGCGATAGCAGTATTAGAAGATATAAATTCTGTAGGAGCTAAATGTATAGCAACTACTCACTATAGTGAGCTTAAAAACTATGCTCTTACTAAATCAGGTGTAGAAAATGCAGCAGTTGAATTTGATATAGAAACTTTAAGTCCAACATATAAACTGCTTATAGGCGTTCCTGGAAAATCAAATGCATTTGAGATTTCTAGAAAACTTGGGCTAAGTGACTATGTAATTTCACGTGCTAAAGAATATATAAATACAGAGAACATAGCTTTAGAAGATGTTTTACAGAATGTTGAAAAAAATAGAATCAAAGCAGTAGAAGACAGAGAAGAAGCTGAAAGATTAAAAGAGGAGATTGAAAGGCTGAAAGTAGAGTATGATGAAAAGCTTGAGAAATTGGTTAGTCAAAGAGATAAGATGATTGAAAAAGCTAAATCAGAAGCATTTTCAATTATAAGACAAGCTAAAGAAGAAGTAGACATCATAATAAAGGAACTTAGAAGTCTCGAACAAGAAAGAGCTTCAAAAGAAAAGAATCGTAAGATAGAAGAACTTAGAAAAGAATTGACTAGTTCTATGGGAAGTCTTCAACCAACAGTAAAAAGTATGATAGTTCCAAAAGTCTCAAATAAAGAGATAAAAGACCTAAAGCCGGGTGAAGAAGTTAAGGTAATAACTTTAAATCAAAATGGTAGTGTGGTTTCAGTGGATAAAAAGAGAAAGGAAGCAGTTGTACAAATTGGTATAATGAAGATGACTCTACCTTTTAAATCTTTACAAAAAACACGAAAAGATGTTTCAACAAATGTAACTAAATCAACGAGAAACATTATAAGGTCAAAATCTGGTAGTGTAAAAAATGAAGTTGACCTTAGAGGATTAAACTTAGAAGAAGCTATTATGGAAGTAGAAAAATATCTTGATGATGCATATGTGGCAGGTTTAGAGTCTGTAACAGTAATACATGGAATAGGTACAGGAGTATTAAAAGCAGGGCTACAAGATATTTTAAGAAGAAATAGACATGTAAAATCACAAAGAGGTGGTCAATATGGAGAAGGTGGAGCAGGAGTAACAATTGTTAAATTAAAATAATTTGTATAAGAATACATTAGTAATTTGTATGAGAATATATTAAGAATTTGTATAGGAGCACATTTTTATGATATTGGTATCTGCATGTTTAATAGGAATAAATTGTAAATATAGTGGCGATAATAATGAAAATGAAAAAGTTAAGGAATATTTAAAAGACAAAGAATTTACGCTTGTATGCCCAGAGCAGTTAGGTGGTCTATCTACACCGAGACCACCTGCTGAGATAGTTGATGGAAAAGTAATTACTAAAGATAATAAGGATGTGACAGAAAACTTTGTAAGAGGGGCTAAGGAAACCCTAAAAATAGCAAATTTATATGTATGTAGCGAAGCAATACTAAAAGAGGGTAGCCCCTCTTGTGGATGTAATCTAATATATGATGGTAGTTTTTCAGGTAAAAAGATACCAGGAAAAGGCATAACAGCAAGGTTATTAGAAGAAGAAGGAATAAAAGTTAAGAGTGAAAAAGATTTATAGAAAATTAATAAAAGAGTAAAAGAAAAGTATATAAAGTTAACACTGATATATGAAAATTGATAAAATAACAAAAGAAAAGTATATAAAATTAACATTGATGTATGAAAATTGATAAAATAACAAAAGAAAAGTATATAAAATTAACATTGATGTATGAAAATTAATAAAAGATTAAAAAAAGTATATAAAGTCAACTGGATAGTATAAGAAACAATAAAATAGAAAAAAGGCTTATAAAAAATCAATAATAGCGTGATTAAAAACTGCAATTATAGTATTTTTAATATATACAGAAAACATAATTATTAAAGTGTTTTACACTGTAATGAAATACTTGAAAAAACACGAAATTTGATTTAACATAAAGAGATAAGCACAATATAAATCAGGAACAATGTAGAGAGGAGCAACAGGATGCAAGATTTTAAGGTGGCAATATCAAATTGCCTTAAAGAAAAAATAGAAGATTTATCGAAAGAAGAGATAGAGGCACTTATAGAAGTTCCACCAAATAAGGACATGGGTGACTATGCTTTTCCATGCTTTAAATTGGCTAAAGTGTTTAGAAAAGCTCCAAACATGATAGCAAGTGAATTGGCAGAAAGTATAGAACCAAGTGGAGAGATAACAAAAGTAATACAATTAGGCGGATATGTAAATTTCTTTGTAAATAAATCTCAATTAGCAGAAACTGTAATCAAAAAAGTTTTAGATGAAAAAGAAAATTACGGACATAGTGATTTTGGAAAAGATAAAACTGTAATAGTTGAGTACTCTTCTCCAAATATAGCAAAACCTTTCCACATAGGACATATAAGAACTACTGTTATAGGTAATGCCTTATATAAGATATATGATTCACAAGGATACAAGACTATAAGAATAAATCATTTAGGTGACTATGGAACTCAATTTGGTAAGTTAATAGTTGCCTTTAAAAAGTGGGGAGAAAAAGAAGTAGTAGAATCTAATCCAATTCCAGAATTACTAAAATTATATGTAAGATTCCATGATGAAGCTGAACAGCATCCAGAAATGGAAGACGAAGCAAGAGCATGGTTTACTAAATTAGAAAATGGCGACGAGGAAGCAAAAGAATTATGGCAATGGTTTAGAGACGAGAGCTTAAAAGAGTTTAACAGAGTTTATAAACTTTTAGATATAGAATTTGATTCTTTAGCAGGTGAGAGTTTCTATTCAGATAAGATGAACAGGGTTATTGAACTATTAGAAGAGAAAAAGCTTTTAAAGGAGTCTAAGGGTGCAAAGATTGTTGATTTAGAAGAATATAAGATGCCACCAGCGCTTATTACTAAGAATGATGGTTCAACGTTATATATGACAAGAGATTTAGCTGCTGCAATATATAGAAAGGAAACTTATGATTTTGACAAGTGTATATATGTAGTTGGTTCTCAACAAAATTTGCATTTCCAACAATGGTTTAAGGTAATTGAGCTTATGGGATATGATTGGGCAAAAGATTTAATTCATGTTGGATTTGGCATGGTAGCCCTTGAAGAAGGTACTATGTCAACTAGAAAAGGAAGAGTCGTATTTTTAGAAGATGCCTTAAATCAAGCCATAGAAAAGACTAAGGATATTATACTAGCTAAAAACCAAAATGCTAAAAATGTAGATGAAATATCTAAGCAAGTAGGTGTTGGGGCAGTAGTGTTCCAAGAGTTATCTAATAGTAGAATTAAAGACTATACATTCTCATGGGAAAGAACGTTGAGTTTTGATGGTGAAACTGGACCATATGTTCAGTATACACATGCTAGATGTTGTGCAGTTTTAAGAAAAGCAGAAGTAGAAGTGACCTCTGATATAGATTATAGTCTATTAGCTGATGAAGATAGTGCAGAAGTTCTTAGAGTTATAGAATCATTCAATAAGAATATTTTACTTGCTCTAAAGAAAAATGAGCCACATATAGTGACTAGATTTATGTTAGATTTAGCTCAAGCGTTTAATAAATTTTATCATGATAATCCAATTTTAGTAGAAAATTTGGAAATCAGAAAAGCAAGACTTGCGTTAGTTCTAGCTACAAAACAAACTTTAGAAAATTCTCTGAAATTGTTGGGAATGCACGCTCCAGAAAGAATGTAGTACGATAAAATGTTGAAATAAAAAGAATAAAATTGAACTTAGTACGCAATTTGTATAACTGTAAAATATAGGAATGTCGAAAACTGATACTTTACATATAAAAAAGTAGTATCGTATAATAATATATAGATAGTAGATTACAATGATTTTTGTACACTACTATCCCCCTATATATGACAGCTTCTTAAACGGGCTGTCTCTTTTTTTTTAATAACAAAATATTTAGATTCAATTTTTCAGAAAGGATATATTTATGAATGACGATTTACTAAAAAAGGTATACACATCTTCTTTTAGTAGTGCAAGTAGGGCTCTTAAAGATTTAATTATAATAAATACAAAATCCTTAATAGATGATAAAACGCAAAGATGTGTATATATAGACGAAAAGAGACTGAGAGATGAACTTATTTACTATAGATTTTATGGAGAAAAAATAGGAAACATCAACTTTTTAAATATTTTATTACCACTAATTTTATCAAATACTAATATTCAAAAAAGTGAAGATGAGGTTATTAAACTAATAAAAAAGTATGTTAGTTATTTTAAAAAAGAAGAACTTTTATTTGATTATTTATTAGGTTCTGTAGTGTATAATTCCATTATGCACAATCTTATAAATAATAGTAAAATAGAATATGTCGAATTACTACAGAGTATTAAAGACAAGATAATCGGATTTTCTATAGAATTAGACAAATCGGATATTGTAAAGTTTCAGATGGCAAGGATTAAAGCAATACAATTAATTGATAAATATATTGATTTGAAATTTGACGATTATGATGAAGAAAGTATTCTGTTAAATGTTTTAAATGTTCTATATGATGTATATATGGAAGATAGAACTGTAGAAAATGAAGGAATTAATAGCATAAAAAAATCTATATTATCCATTTTAGGTGAAGATAGTAAATTAAACGAAGATAATATAGATTTTATTTTGTCTATGTCAGAATATATTGTTAAATTGAGAAAATATAAAGTTGGAGTTAAAGCATATAACAAAAAAATAGACCCAAGAAGTCTTATAAGACTTGAAGAAGGCAATACTACGATAGACCCTATATTTAATCAAATAACAGTTATGTCAAAAACCTTTAATGATAATATATTAAGTATAAAAATAAACTCTAAATCAGGTATTTATATATTGAAGTTTAAAAAGGTTTAGGTTATTAGAGTGTACTATTTTTTTCTAGATAATCTAAAAAATCTTCTTCCTTAGTGTCAGTTAAAAAACATAATTCTTTTACTATATTATTTCTAAGGTCGATGAAATCACTAATTTGAGTATTTTCATTAGTGTATTCAAGAGACTTTATAATAAGTAGTAAATCTCTTTTTGATAAAGAGTTGATAGATACTTTTTCAATTAATTCCATAAAAAACTTCCTTTCCTCACATTACTTGAAATTAATAAATTAATTATATAGATATTATTTAAACTTTACATATACTATTTTAACCTATAAGTGGTACAAAAAGACAGTATAATATTAAAAAGAGGTGAGAAATGTTTGAAAATTTTATTAACAACGTTGAATTCTAAGTTTATTCATACAAATTTAGCTATAAGATACCTAAAAGAGTTTGTAAGAGATTTGATAGATGTTGATATGAAAGAATATACGATAAACAATGATTTGGACTATATTTTAAAGGATATATATAAAAATGAATATGATATAATATTGTTCTCAACATATATCTGGAATGTGGGAGATATAGTTAAGCTTTGTGATAATCTAAAAAAAATTAGACCTAATACTAAAATAGCTTTAGGTGGACCAGAAGTGAGTTATGATAGTTATGAGGCAATGAAAAAGTATGATTTTGTGGATTATATACTTTATGGAGAAGGAGAGTTAATTTTTAGAGACTTAGTACTCCATTTGCAAGGAAAGATGGAAATAAATTATGTAAATGGACTTGTATATAGACAAGCCAATGAGATAATAGTAAATAAGCCTATGGAATTACTTCAAAATTTGGATGAGATTCCTAGCCCTTATGAAAATTTGAATCCAAAAGAATATGAAAATAGAATAGTGTATTATGAATCATCAAGAGGTTGCCCTTTTAACTGTCAGTACTGTTTATCATCTACTATTCCAGGTCTAAGATATTTTAGCTTAGATAGGATAAAGAGTGATTTAAAAGCTTTAATAGATGCAAGAGTATCACAGATAAAGTTTATTGATAGGACTTTTAATGCAAATAGAAAAGTGGCTATGGAAATCATGAATTTTCTTATGAAGAATGATAATGGCTATACAACTTATCATTTTGAAGTTACAGCGCATTTGATAGATGATAAGATGCTTGAATTTTTAGCTGATTGTAAAGAAGGTCTTTTCCAATTTGAAATAGGTGTGCAGTCAACAAATGAAAAAACACTTGATGCAGTAGGAAGAAGAGATGATTTTAAAAAATTGTCTCATGTTGTGCAGACTGTAGCATCCTATAGAAATATACATCAGCACTTAGACTTAATTGCAGGACTGCCTTATGAAGATTATAAGAGCTTTGAGAATTCGTTTAATGATGTATTTAATCTAGGTATAGAGCATCTACAATTAGGTTTTTTAAAGATGATTAAAGGGACAGGTATGAGAAAAGTTGCAGATAAGCATGGTTTTAAATATAAGGATTATGCTCCATATGAATTTTTATACAATAATTATATAAGTTATGAAGAAACTTTGAAGCTAAAGGATATAGAAGATATACTTGAGAGATACTACAATTCTAAAAACTTTGTGTTATCTATGAGATATATTATAGGCAGATTTTACAAGCAAAGCCCTTTTAAATTCTTTGAGGCTTTTTCCAAGTATTTTGATAAAAATGGCTACTTTGATTTGGCACAAGGGAAGAACCAGTTATATAAAATATTTATGGATTTCTATAATGAAGAAATTAATATAGATAATGATGTATTCAATGATATATTAAAGTATGACTATATATCACTGGGAAAAACATCAAATATTCCGAAGTTTTTTAATAAGCTAGATGTGGATGATTTTAAGAATAGATACCATGTATTTTTACAGGATAATGATAACTTATCAACATATTTACCTAATTTTGTTGATAAACCAGCTAAACATATAATAAAATATGTTCATTTTGAGTCATTTAGATTTAATGTTGTGGATTTAAAAAATGATATAAATACAGAAATAAGAGAAGAAGAAAATGTAGTCTTATTTGAGTATGATGCTAAAAAAATATTTGAGAAATCTAAAACTCATAAAGTAGAGATTTAAGTATTTAGGAGGATAAAATGGATTTTAAAATAGAAAAATATTTGCTAAAAAAATCAGAGGAATTAGCTTTTATAACTATAAAACATGGTGGAGAGTTTAAATTAAAAGGCTATGAAATACCAAAAGGTGGATTAGATGTACCTATAAAAAATGAGGTATTAGTAAAAGGAATAAAAGAAAAGACTGCTCAAGATAAGTTAAATTCAATGTCTATAGCAGATGCAATGATATATATAATTGGGATAGATAGTAAATTTAAAAACAATGCAGAGTATGAGAAGTTTTTAAATGCTTTAGCAAAAGATATTGATTTAGATTTGAAAGCGTATATGGGATATATGTCGAGAAAGTACTTTGAGATTGGTGAACATACAGATTCTTTAATATATATAAAAGCATTTATAACAATGTATCCAGATGATTTAGATGCAATGTATAATTATGCGATTGTTTGCCAAGAGATAGCAAAACAGTATCAAAAAGATATGGATGATAAGGCGATGAATGCATTCTTACTTGAAGCAATGGCTAAGCTTGAAAAGGTAATTGATGTTGATGAGAATTTTGCATTAGGTTATTATCACTTAGGTTACCATTATTATAATCAAGGTCAATATTTAAAGACTAAGTTAACTTGGGAAGATGCTTTAAGACTGGGGTTAGATGCTGATTTGGTGGCTGAGATACAAGACAATTTAGGAAAGATGGACTTCAAAGTTCAATATGAAGAGGGATATACGCTTGTATTCCAAGGTAAGTTTAAAGAAGGATTAGAGAAGTTACTTCCATTAGAAGAAGAACATATGGATTGGTGGAACTTGTTGTTCATGATAGCCCTTGGATATAAGGGTATGGGCGAAATAGAACAGGCTAAGATGTATCTTGAGAAGATATTGATAATAAAGCCTAATCAAGTGGATTCTATAGTGGAATTGGGGCTTTGTGAGGCTTATAAAAATAATCTAGATAAAGCGATAGAGTATTTTGAAGAAGCTGCTAAGATAAAGGAAGACCCAGAAATACTTTGTAATTTAGGAATGGCTTATTTAAATAATGGTGATATTGATGATGCAACTTACTATATAGAAAGAGCTTATGAATTAAATCCACAAGATGAAATTACGATTGCTTGCTTAAGGGAGCTTGGAATAAATAAGTAAGAGTATTGTTAAATTGTATTTCATTTATTGGTTAAGTGGGGCTGTCTCAAAATAGAGATAAGCCTCTTTTTCATTGCTGAAATGATGAAAACATATTTAACTTTATACAAAAAAGAGTGCCTCATGAACTAAAAAGTTCATTTTGAGACACACCCACTTTTTATTCTTGTTATTTACTTTTCTTCAGATATATCCAATTTAGATGTATCCAACATGATAGAAGAAAAATCTTTTTGTATTTGAAGTAAAAATTTTTCTGCTGCTTTTGAAAATATTTGATGCTTTTTCCATATAATATTTAACTTAGCTTCTAAAGGAGGAGATAGCGGTCTAAAACAAAGATTACTATTTTCTGTAGTATTAACGAGTCTATCTAAACACAAAGCATAGCCCAGACCCTCCTCTACCAAAAGAGAAGCATTATAAACTAAATTGTATGTTGCAACAATATTTAGCTTTTCAGTACTATATTCAAGCCATTTAGAAATTGCCTTATCAACTAGTGTCTGCCTTGAAATAATAAGAGGAATATTGCATAAATCTTTTGGATTTATCGTATTTTGTGAGGCAAGGATACTGTCTTTACGCATTAGTAGACCCCAAACATCAGTAGCAGGAATTTGTGTATAATCATACTTCTGTATGTTTGCAGGTTCAATTAAAATCCCAAAGTCAAGCAGTCCTTTGTCTAATTTTTCAGTTACATCATCAGCATTTCCACTAAAAATATGGTATCTTACATTGGGGTATTTTTGATGAAAATGATGTGCAGTTCTAGCGATAAGTCGCATAGCTTCGGTTTCTCCTCCTCCTATATATATATCGCCACTAATAATTTCATTGGGATTGTCAAATTCTAATTCTACTTTATCAACTAATGATATAATTTCCTCGGCTCTTTTATGTAAAAGTCTACCTTCATTCGTTAATGTAATTTTTCTATTTCCTCGAATCAATAATTTAACTCCCAACTCTTCCTCAAGCTCCATAATCTGTCTAGAAAGTGTTGGTTGTGTTATATGCAAAAAGGTCGCTGCACCAGATATACTTTCTTCTCTTGCGATTGCTAAAAAATATCTTAATACTCTTAGCTCCATAGTTAGCCCTCCTTTACTAGCTTATTTATTATGTAATTATATCAATTTTTATGCTTTTTAAGTATATTTAAGTATTTAATATAGGTATTTGATATAGAGAGAGTAGTATATTACACTAAAAGGAGTAATCATATTACTTATAAAATTAATTAAACTAATTTTTATAAAAAATATTATTATTTAGAATATATAAATAAATTAAAGCGTATATTGAAAGGATGTATAAAATGAATATCAATGAATTTTTAACACATGTCAATCAAGGAAAACCTGTCTCTAGTAAATCAGAAATACATGAATTTATGGTTAAGTTGAGTAATGAAGCAATGAAAATCACAAGTAAGTTAAATTCTTCTTATCATGAGCCAGAAGAAATCCGTAGTTTGTTTTCTGAGTTAATTGGAAAGAAAGTGGATGAATCATTTTTTATGTTTCCACCATTTTATACGGATTGTGGAAAAAATATCACTATAGGAAAAAATGTTTTTATAAATAGCAGTTGCCATTTTCAAGACCAGGGTGGTATTGAGATTGGAGATAACACACAAATTGGGCATAACGTTGTATTGGCTACACTTAACCATGGTATTGCACCAGACAAACGTGGTACAACTTATCCTTCTCCAATTATAATAGGAAAAAATGTATGGATTGGTGCTAATGTAACTATTGTCCCAGGAGTTACTATTGGAGATAATGCAATTATCTCTGCTGGAGCAGTTGTCACAAAAAATGTTGCAGAAAATACTATTGTGGGTGGTGTTCCTGCAAAGATTTTAAGAGTTATTGATGAAATTCCAGAATAAAATGTTGAACTATCTTTTAGTTATATAAATTCTTTATAACATAAAAAATAAATTGAAAAAAAGTATAGCAAATATGGTATTATTTAGTTAAATATATATAAGGGAGGGGTTACTTTTGATAAAAAAATTAGATGATATTTTAGAGCAACTTAAGGGAGGAGAGAAAATAGTACTTTCTGTAGCAGTAGCTCATGACAAAGAAGTTTTAATGGCAATAAAGGATGCTGTAGAAAGAAATATAATTACTCCTATATTGGTTGGAAATGAGGGAAAAATAAGAGAAATATCAAAAGAAATAGGATTTGATTTAAATGGTATCAAAATAGTGGATAAGGATGACATCAAAGAGTGTGCAGAGATAGCAGTTAAATTAGTATCAAGTAAAGAAGCCGATTTTGTAATGAAAGGCTTATTAGATACATCTGTCATACTAAAAGAAGTGTTAAATAAAGATTATGGTCTTAGAACTGATAGTTTATTAAGCCATGTCATGGTATATGAGCTAGAAAAATACCATAAATTACTTATAACTACAGATGGAGGAATGAACATAGCACCTGATTATGAACAAAAGGCAAAGATATTAAAAAATTCTATAAAAGCTGCAAAAGCTTTAGGGATGGAAACTGTAAAAGTTGCATGCTTGGCAGCTAAAGAGAAAGTAAATCCTAAAATGCAGGCAACTGTAGATGCAGATATGTTAGCAAATGCTTGTAAAGAAGGAGAATTTGGTGACAATGTAATTGTAGAAGGTCCTTTGGCTTTTGATTTGGCTGTTTCAAGAGAAGCTAGTAAAATAAAAGGTTTTAAAAGTGAAGTATCTGGAGATGTAGATATCATATTGGTTCCAACAATAGAGGTTGGTAATGGAATAGGGAAAGCCTTTACATATATGGCAGACTCTAAATCAGCAGGTATAATTATGGGTGCAAAAGCTCCTATAGTTTTAGTATCAAGAGCTGATTCACATGAATCTAAATTATATTCTATTGCATATGGGGCTATCGTAGCTAAGAGTATGAAATAGGATAAATAGTTTGAAATAAATGAATTAAAGTAGAAAAAATAGTCAAAATGTCTAAATTAATACAATATTAAAAAAATTTTATATAAAAAATAATTATAGCTTCAAATGAATATATACAAATGTTAAATTTGAAGCTATAATTAATATTAAAGTAGGAAAAATAAAAAAAATTCAAAAAAATTAGTTCAAAAAATGCTATTCTAAGAAGTTTTTACTAATTAGGTTTAGGGAGTAAAAATCTGTAATAAGTCCAAAAGTAGTGAAAGATAATAAATACACAAACAATCTGTAACAACATAAAAATGACTAGAAAAATTTCAAATTTGATTTAAAAAAATCAAAACATAATTTAATTAAACTGAAGCATAAAAAAAGTAGGTTTAGATATTAACAAATAGCCAAAAATAAGCAGTAAAATTAACTTAAATTAGGTGTAAAAAATAAAATTTTTATGTATTATCTAATTTTGTTAAAAAAATATTTAAATCTAAAGCAAAGTGCTAAAAATTAGTATATAATCAACTTAGAAAGCATTTATTTTATTTTATGACATGAAGTCAGTCACCTGGGGGATTTTAAAAATCAAAAAAAGGGGATAGGAATATGGATGAAAAAATGTTAACAATTGATTTAAACAGCCAGAAGATGATAGCTAAAGCTAGAGAAGAAGGCGTAGAAACAATGTATGATAGAAAAGAGGGCTTTAAGGCACAATGTGGTTTTGGTCTTCAAGGTGTTTGCTGTAGAATATGTGGAATGGGACCATGTAGAATAAGCCCTAAGACTCCAAGAGGACTATGTGGAGCAGATGAGCATACTATAGTAGGTAGAAATTTTGCAAGAATGGTTGCTGGTGGGACAGCTGCCCATTCAGACCATGCTAGAGATATCGCACATACATTAGCATTAGCTGATCCAAATGGAAACTATAAAATAAGAGATGAAGCTAAGTTAATTGCTTTAGCTAAAGAATGGGATGTAGAGACAGAAGGTAGAGATATCTATGATGTAGCACATGAAGTGGCAGAAATTGCATTAATGGAATTTGGAAAACCTTTTGGGACATTAAGATTTATAAAAAATGCACCAGAACCAAGACAAAAAATATGGAAAGAATATGCTATAGAGCCAAGAGCTATAGATAGAGAAATTGCAACAATAATGCACTCTACTCATATAGGATGTACTGGTGATATAGACAGTTTAATACACATGAGTCTTAGAACTTCTATGGCTGATGGTTGGGGTGGTTCTATGATAGGTACTCGCTTAAGCGATATCTTATTTGGAACACCAGTGCCAAGAAGAACAGAGGCTAATTTAGCAGTATTAGAAGAAAATAAAGTTAACATAATATTACATGGACATGAGCCAGCATTATCAGAAATGATAGTTTTAGCATCAGAAGAGCCAGACTTAGTAGCTTTAGCTAAAGAAGTTGGTGCTGATGGAATAAACTTAGCAGGTATGTGTTGTACAGGTAATGAGATTACAATGAGACATGGTGTAAAAATAGCAGGAGACTTCCATCAACAAGAACTTGCAATAGTAACTGGAGCAGTTGAAGCTGTAATAGTTGACGTTCAATGTATATTCCCTGCATTAGCTAGAGTAGCAGATTGTTACCATACTAAATTTGTAACAACTTCTCCAAAAGCTAAGATAACAGGTTCAACTTATATTGAATTTAGAGAAGAACAAGCACTTGATGATGCTAAAGCAATAGTTAAAGAAGCTATTTTAAACTTTAAAAATAGAGATAAATCAAAAGTACTTATACCTGAATTAAAATCAGGGGCAACAGTTGGGTATAGTGTAGAAGCAGTAGTAAATCAATTAGACAGAGTTGTAAACTCTCATATAGACCCAGCAGGAACAGTTAAGCCATTAACAGACTGTCTAAAATCTGGAGTATTAAGAGGAGCAGCTGGTGTAGTTGGATGTAACAATGCTAAAGGAGTTTCAAATGAGGCTCACGTAACAATAATGAAAGAATTAATCAAAAACGACATAATAGTAGTTACTACAGGATGTGGTGCTTCAGCAGCAGCTAAGTTTGGTCTAATGGAAGCTGATGCGGCTGAAAAATATGCAGGTAAAGGTCTTGCAACTGTCTGTAAGTTAGTAGGAATCCCACCAGTACTACATATGGGTTCTTGTGTTGATATAAGCCGTATACTAGATTTAGTTGGAGCAGCAGCTAATTACTTAGATATGGATATGTGCGACCTTCCAGTTGTAGGTATAGCTCCAGAGTGGATGTCAGAAAAAGCAGTTGCTATAGGATGCTATGTTGTAGCTTCTGGTATAGACACTTATTTAGGAATAATGCCTCCAATAGCTGGTTCTTCAAGAGCAGTAGATATATTAACTAGTGAATTAAAAGATAAAGTTGGAGCAACATTTACTGTAAATACAAATCCAAAAGAGTTAGCAGCTACAATAATAGAAGATATAGAGAAGAAACGTGTTCACTTTGAAGCATTAGTTGAAGAAAAAATGGCAGAAAAAGCTAAAGCTTAAGAATTGGTAAAGGTATAGAAAAAACGATTTTATGATTTAAGAAAGTTAAATACAATTGAGTAAGGCTAGGCGTTAAGGAAGAACTGTCAAAATACATTGAATATACAGAATGAATAAAATATAAACAATATTAAAAGAAATAAATTAAAAATAAAGACAATTTTAAACTAAATAAAATACAACAATACAACTAAATTACAACTAAATAAAATACAACAATATAATGAAGAATAATAAAAATAATGAAGAATAATAAAACTATACATGCTGCTTTGAAAAGCTAGTAGGGTAAATATAATCGGTTCCTGTAAGGACTAGCTGTAGTTTATTTTTAGTGTATAAAAAAATACTTAACTATAAATTTAACTACATAAAAAGCAAATAGTAATAAAGGTGGTAGGGATTATGAAGATAGCAATAACAGGTAAAGGTGGAGTAGGTAAAACGACTTTTTCTTCAATGCTCTCTAGGATGTTTGCTGAAGACGGATACAGAGTTGTTGCTGTTGATGCCGACCCTGATGCTAATTTAGCTTTAGCACTAGGTTTTCCAAAAGAAGTATATGAATCAATAGTACCTATATCAGAGATGAAAAAATTAGTTTCAGATAGAACCGCTGCTTCTGTAGGCTCATTTGGAAAGATGTTCAAGATGAATCCAAAAGTAGACGATATCCCTGAAAATTTCTGTAAGGAATACAATGGAGTGAGATTGCTTACACTTGGAACAGTAGATTCTGGTGGTACTGGATGTGTATGTCCAGAACATGTTCTTTTAAAGAGACTCTGTTCACATTTAATACTACAAAATAAAGATGTAGTGGTTATGGATATGGAAGCGGGAATTGAACACTTAGGAAGAGGTACAGCCCAAGGTGTAGATGCTTTCATAGTAGTTGTAGAGCCAGGAGAGAGAAGTTTACAAACCTATAGAAAAGTTAAAAAACTTGGACATGATATAGGTGTAAATAAAGTATTTGTAGTAGGAAATAAAATTAGAAATAAGGAAGATGAAGAATTTATAATCCAAAACTTAGAAGATGGAGAGTCTTTAGGATTTATTTATTATAATCAAGACGTTATAGATTCTGATAGAGCGAATCAATCTCCATATGATTCTAGTGAAACAACGAAAGCACAAATTAAAGCAATAAAAGATAAATTAATGTCACTTAAAGATAAATAGAATATATAGAATTTTTGATTTGGGATTTTAAGTTGGTTAAAGGTAATAGATAGGTAATAAATAAGTAATTAGATAAATAACTAGCTATTAAGTTTGAATATTTTAATAGCTTAGTAGCTAGTTTTTAAGCAATTTTACATGTATAATTATCTTATAAAATATAATTTTTACATATTAATACAGTTTTTACAAAAATTATATTTTAAATCTATTTAGGTTGTGGGAGGAGATTCAGTTATGGGATTTAAATCTGACATTGAAATAGCTCAAGAAGCTAAACCTCAAGATATTAGAGAGGTTGCAAAAAAATTAGGACTAGGTGAGGATGATGTAGAACTGTATGGTAAATACAAAGCCAAAGTTGACTACAATCTATTAAAGAGAGAGACTGGTAAAAAAGCTAAGTTAATACTAACTACAGCTATAAATCCAACTCCAGCTGGCGAAGGAAAAACTACTACTACTATAGGTGTTGCTGATGCGTTTGCTAAGTTAGACAAAAACGTATTAGTTGCTTTAAGAGAACCATCTCTAGGACCGGTATTTGGTGTTAAAGGTGGAGCAGCTGGTGGGGGATATGCACAGGTTGTTCCTATGGAAGATATAAACCTACACTTCACAGGAGATTTCCATGCTATAGGAGCTGCTAATAACCTTTTAGCTGCTATGCTTGATAATCATATTCATCAAGGAAATACACTTAGAATAGACCCTAAGAAAATAACTTGGAGAAGATGTGTAGACATGAACGATAGACAACTTAGAAATATCGTTGATGGTATGGGTAAAAAAGGTGATGGAGCAGTTAGACAAGATGGATTCGATATAACTGTTGCTTCTGAAATAATGGCAGCGTTCTGTTTGGCAAGTGACATATCTGACTTAAAAGAAAGATTAGGAAATATAATAGTTGGATACAGCTACGAAGGTGAGCCTGTAACAGCTAGACAACTAAAAGCTAATGGTGCTATGGCTGCATTATTAAAAGATGCTTTAAAACCAAACCTAGTTCAAACTCTTGAAGGAACACCATCATTTGTACATGGTGGACCGTTCGCAAATATAGCTCATGGATGTAATTCTGTTATAGCTACAAGAATGGCTATGCACTTTGCAGATTATGTAATAACTGAGGCTGGTTTCGGTGCTGACCTTGGAGCAGAGAAATTCTTAGATATAAAATGTAGAATGGCTAACTTAAAACCAGATGCTGTTATAATAGTTGCTACTGTAAGAGCATTAAAATACAATGGTGGAGTTGCTAAAGCAGACTTAAATGAAGAAAACCTAGAAGCTCTTGAAAAAGGACTTCCAAACTTATTAAAACATGTTGAAAACATAACTCAAGTATACGGGTTACCAGCAGTTGTTGCAATAAACAGATTCCCGCTTGACACAGAAGCTGAACTTAAACTTGTTGAAGACAAGTGTAAAGAATTAGGTGTTAATGTTGCTCTTTCTGAAGTATGGGCAAAAGGTGGAGAAGGTGGAATTGCAGTAGCTAAAGAAGTTTTAAGATTATTAGATGAGGAAGAAAATAACTTTAGATTCTGCTATGAAGATGATTTATCTATAAAAGACAAGATAAATGCTATAGCTACTAAGATTTATGGAGCAGATGGCGTAGATTATACTCCAGAAGCTGATAAAGAGATAGCTAACTTAGAAAAACTTGGATTTACTAAGGTTCCAGTATGTATGGCTAAGACTCAGTATTCTTTAACTGATGACCAAACTAAATTAGGTAGACCAACAGGATTTAGAATAACTGTAAGACAAGCAACAATTTCAGCAGGAGCTGGATTTATAGTTGCACTTACTGGAGAAATCATGAAGATGCCAGGATTACCAAAAGTTCCAGCAGCAGAAAAAATAGATGTTGATGAAAATGGAGTAATATCTGGATTATTCTAAGTACATTAATTTATAAATAATAGAGTAGGAAATATCTTAAAATAGATTGAATAATTTGAGATATTTTCCTACATCCTTTCAAGGAGGATTATCATGAAAATAGCAGATAAAACTTGTGTTGATTTTGTAGAAGTACTATCTTCTAAAGAAGCTGTGCCAGGTGGCGGGGGGGCTGCCGCACTAGTTGGTGCAATCGGTATGGCTTTAGGTAGTATGGTGTGTAACCTTACAATAGGAAAGAAGAAGTATGCTGAATATGAAGAAAGTGTAAAAGAAATATTAAATAAGGCAGGAAAGTTAGAAAAAGATTTATTAAAAATGATAGATGATGATGCAGAATGTTTCTTGCCATTATCAAAAGCTTATGGGCTTCCTAAAGAAACAGAAGAAGAAAAAAGGATAAAAGCAGAAACAATGGAAAAAGCACTTAAAGTTGCTTGTGAAGTACCATTAAACATAGTGAGAGTTTGCTATGAAGCTATTAAGTTACATGAAGATTTAGTTGATAAAGGTTCAAGACTTGCTATAAGTGATGTTGGTGTAGGAGTTCAATGTTTAAGAGCTGCTATACTTGGTGGACAATTAAATGTAGTTATAAATATAAATTCTATACAAGATAAAGAATATGTTAACAAAGTAAAAACAGAAGTAGATAAATTAGTTGAAGATGGCGTAAAAATTTGTGATGAAGTTTATGCGAAAGTTGAAAAAGCTCTTGGAAAATAATTTTTAATGACGAAAGTAGATACTATGTTATTAATATGTGGTATATAGAATAAATTAATTTAAGTTTGCTTGTAGGGGAGTTGTGGATATATGGAAGGAATGTCAACTAAAGGACAAATTATAAAAGGAAAACCTGTAGCTGATAAGATTAGTGAAGAATTAATAAAAGAGGTCAATTTACTAGTTAAAGAAGGTATAAATCCTAAACTAACAATAGTTAGAGTTGGGGCAAGAAGTGATGATTTATCTTATGAAAGAGGAGCATTAAAAAGATGTCAAAACATCGGTATAACAACAGAAGTGTTAGAGTTAGCTGAAGACATAACTCAAGAGGAGTATATTGATGTATTAAAGAGAGTTAATGATGACAAAAATGTTAATGGTATATTATGTTTTAGACCGCTTCCAAAACACTTAAATGAAGAAGTTATAAAATATGTTATTGCACCAGAAAAAGACGTAGACTGTTTCAGTCCAATAAACTCTGCTAAGGTAATGGAAGGTGATAAAAGCGGATTCCCACCATGTACTCCTACAGCAGTAGTAGAAATATTAAAACATTATAATGTTGATTTAAAAGGTAGTAAAGTAACAGTTCTTGGAAGATCAATGGTAGTTGGAAAGCCAGTATCCATGCTTTTATTAAGCGAACATGCAACTGTTACAATATGTCATTCAAAAACTAAAAACCTATCAGGTGTAGCTGCAGAGGCTGATGTATTAATAGCAGCTATTGGTAGAGCTAAGATGGTTGATGAAAGTTTTGTTAAAGATGGGGCAGTGGTTATAGACGTTGGTATAAATGTTGATGAAGAAGGTAATTTATGTGGAGATGTTGATACAAATGCAGTTTTAGATAAAGTATCAATGATAACTCCAGTTCCAGCGGGAGTTGGTTCAGTTACAACATCTATACTTGCAAAACATGTAGTTAAGGCTTGTAAATTACAAAACAATAAATAGATATATATATATGTGGAAGGTTTAGGGGGGAAGTAGATATGATAATTTCTGAAAATAAACCATTAGAAGAAGTGCTAGGGTACTTAAAGAATTTTGACAAGCTAGTTTTAGTTGGTTGTAATCAATGTGCAGCAACTTGTAAAAGTGGTGGGGAAGAAGAAGTTTTAAAAATGAAGGAAACTCTTGAAGGCGAAGGCAAAAAAATCTTAGGATATGTAATGCTTGACCCTGCTTGTAACCTTTTAAAGTCTAAAAAGGATTTAAAGGCTCTAAAAGAAGAAACTAAGGAAGCTGATGCAGTTTTATCTTTGGCATGTGGAGATGGTACGCAGACAATAGTTAAGAACCTAAAAGATAAGCCAGTTTACCCAGCTAACAACACTTTGTTCATAGGGGAAGTACAAAGGGTTGGAGAATATGAAGAAGCTTGTAAAGCTTGTGGAGACTGTGAACTTGGTTGGACAGGTGGGATATGTCCAGTAACTATGTGTGCTAAAGGTCTTATGAATGGAGCTTGTGGTGGAGCTAAAAATGGTAAGTGTGAAGTAAACGCAGAGAATGATTGTGCTTGGATAAAAATATATGAAAGACTAGAAGCTATAGGACAATTAGATAACTTAGCAGAAATAAGACCACCAAAAGACTATTCTAAGCAAAATAATCCAAGAAGTTTAAGTGCAAAGAAAAAGAAAGAAGCAGCAGCAAATTCATAAAAGTTTTTTTTAGAAGGTTAAAAGGGGGATTAGAGATGAGCTTATTAAGAGAAACATTAGAAAGTGGAAAATTTGCAGTTACTACTGAGATGGCTCCTCCAAAAGGGACTGACCTTTCACATTTAATAGAATGTGCAAAGCCACTGGTTGGAAGAGTTCACGCAGCAAATGTAACAGACTTTCAATCGGCAGTTATGAGAGCAACTTCTCTTGCTACATGTAAATTACTAAAAGATGTTGGATTAGAACCAGTTATCCAAATAACAGGGAGAGATAGAAATAGGATAGCTATACAAGGAGAAATGTTGTCAGCAGGTGTATTCGGAATAAACAACCTGTTGGCATTAACAGGAGACCATACTAGCGTAGGAGACCATCCACAGGCTAAGGGCGTGTTTGATTTAGATTCTGTGGGGATACTTCAAACTGCTGAGACTTTAATGGCAGGTACGGACATGGCTGGTAATAAATTAAAAGGTTCTCCAGATTTTTATCTAGGAGCATCAGTAACTCCAGAATATTCTCCAATCGAAGTTCAATTATTAAAAATGCAAAAGAAAATAAAAGCAGGGGCTAAATTTTTCCAAACACAAGCACTTTATGACATAAATACAATGAGAAAGTTTAGAGAATTAACAAGGGATATGGATTGTAAGGTATTAGCAGGAATAGTACCTTTGAAATCTCCAGGAATGGCTAAATTTATGACAGCAAATGTACCAGGGATATTTGTTCCAGATGAACAAATCGAAAGATTAAGAGCAGTTGGAAAAGAAAACTGGGTAAGTGAAGGAATAAAAATGGCAGGAGAACTTATCAAACAATTAAAAGAAGAGGATTTATGTGATGGTGTTCATATAATGGCAATTGGGGCAGAAGAAAATATACCTGCTATACTGGATGCCGCAGGTTTATAGTATTGCAAGATTGTAGATTATATAAGGTTTGGGGGAATTAAGGATGAAGATAGTAGTAGTAGGTGGTGGACCAGGAGGATATGTAGCAGCTATAAAAGCTTCTATGCTTGGTGCAGAGGTAACAGTTATTGAAAAAAGAAGAGTTGGAGGAACTTGTTTAAATGCAGGTTGTATACCAACTAAAGCACTTCTTGCTTCTTCAGGTGTATTGAATACTGTAAAAGAAGCAAAGGATTTTGGTATAGAAATAGATGGTACAGTTAAGCCAAACTTCACTGCCATAATGGAAAGAAAAAACAAGGTTGTAAATCAATTAATAAGTGGTATAGAATTCTTATTTGAAAAAAGAGGAGTAAACTTAGTTAATGGTTTTGGAAAGTTAATTGATAAAAACACTATAGAAGTAACTAAGGATGATGGAACAGTAGAAACTATAAAAGCAGATAAGATAATACTAGCAAATGGTTCTGTTCCAGTTGTACCAAGAATGTTCCCATATGATGGAAAAGTAGTAATAACTAGTGATGAAGTTCTTGGACTTGAAGAGATACCTGAGTCTATGTTAATAGTAGGTGGTGGAGTTATAGGATGTGAGATAGGGCAGTTCTTTAGAGCCTTAGGAACAGAAGTAACTATAGTTGAGATGGTTGACCAAATACTATTAAATGAAGACAAAGATGTAGCTAAACAACTACTTAGACAATTTAAGAAAGATAAAATTAAAGTTATCACAGGTATTGGAGTACAAACTTGTGAAGTAGTTGATGGTAAGGCTGTTGCAACTCTTTCTAATGGAAAGGTTATAGAAGCACAATATGCACTAGTATGTGTTGGTAGAAGACCTAACCTTGATAATTCTGGAGTAGAAGATATAGGAATTGAGATGGAAAGAGGAAAAGTAGTAGTTAATGAACATCTTGAAACTAATGTGGAAGGTATATACGCAATAGGCGATATAATAGACACTCCTTTCTTAGCACATGTTGCTTCTAAAGAAGGTATCGTAGCAGTTGAAAATGCTTTAGGTAAGACTAAGGTAGTAGATTACAGAGCGATTCCAAGATGTGTTTATACTGAGCCTGAAGTTGCTGGTGTTGGTAAAACTGAAAAGCAACTTGAAGCTGAAGGTGTAGAATACAATGTAGGTCAATTTGATTTTAGAGGTCTTGGAAAAGCACAGGCTATAGGACATTTCCAAGGATTTGTAAAGATTATAGCTGATAAAGAAACAGATAAAATAATAGGTGCAGCAGTAGTAGGACCTCATGCTACAGATTTATTGACAGAGTTGTCACTAGCTGTTCATCTAGGATTAACAGTAGAACAAGTAGGGGATGCAATACATCCACATCCAAGTTTATCTGAAGGACTAATGGAAGCACTTCATGATGTACATGGAGAATGTGTTCATTCTGTACCTAAATTATAATAAATAGACAGAGTACATAAGGCTCTGTGGCTAGATTTAAGGGGGAAGTCTTAAAATGGGATACAATATAGCTGTTGCAGGAAAAGGTGGAACTGGTAAAACAAGTCTCACAGGGCTTTTGATTGATTATTTGGTTAAAGACAATAAGGGACCAGTATTAGTTGTAGATGCTGATGCCAATGCTAACATAAATGAAGTATTGGGTATCGAAGTTGAAGCAACAATAGGAGAAATAAGAGAAGAAGTAAATCAAAGAGAAAAGTTAGGCAATGCATTCCCTGGTGGTATGACAAAAGCACAATATCTACAATTTAGATTGAATTCTATAATTGAAGAAGGTGAAGGATACGACTTATTAGTAATGGGTAGATCAGAAGGTGAAGGATGTTACTGTTTTGTAAATGGGATACTTAGAGAACAAGTAAACAAAATATCTGGTCATTACAAATATTTGGTCATGGACAACGAAGCTGGTATGGAACATCTAAGTAGGAAAGTCACTAGACATGTTGATACACTTTTATTGGTTAGTGATTGCTCAAGACGTAGCATACAAGCTGTTGCTAGAATAAGAGATTTAGCTGAGGAACTAAAATTAAATGTTGGAAGAATACTTTTAATTGTAAACAAAGTTCCAAATGGGATTATGAATGATGGTGTTAAAGAAGAAATTGAAAAGCATAACCTAGAGCTAATCGGTGTCGTACCTATGGATGAATTGATATATGAATATGATTCTACAGGTATTCCTTTAGTTAATTTACCTGAAGATTCAAAATCTAAAGTGGCTATGAAAGAAATTTTTGCTAAATTAGAATTAAAATAGGCTTAAGGGGGAAAAAAATATGGCATTTAAAATGTCTACTCAAAAATATTCTGGAAAAATATCAGAAGTTGAAGTAGGAATAGGGGAAAAAGCAATTAAATTAGGTGGGGAAAATGTATTACCTTTTTATAGTTTTGATGGAGAAGTAGGTAATTCTCCAAAAATAGGTATACAAATATCAGACATTTATCCTGAAAGCTGGACTGATTCATATAAGGAGTTATACAAAGATGTAGCTAACTGTCCAGTAGAATGGGCTAAATATGTTGAAGCTAATACACAAGCAGACTTTATTTGTTTAAAATTTGATGGTTCTGACCCAAATGGATTAGATAAGTCAGTTGATGAATGTGCTGATGTAGCTAAGGCAGTAATTGAAGCAATAAAATTACCTTTAGTTGTAGCTGGTTCAGGAAATCATGAAAAAGATGGTAAATTGTTTGAAAAATTAGCTCAAACATTGGATGGACATAACTGCTTATTTATGTCAGCAGTAGAAGATAACTACAAAGGAGTAGGAGCATCAGCTGGTATGGCTTATGCACATAAAGTAGGAGCTGAATCTTCTGTTGATATAAACCTAGCTAAACAATTAAACGTATTGTTAACTCAACTAGGCGTTAAAGGTGAAAATATAGTTATGAATGTTGGATGTTCAGCAGTTGGTTATGGATATGAGTACGTTGCATCTACTATGGATAGAATTAGACTTGCAGCATTTGGTCAAAATGATAAGACATTACAAATGCCTATCATAACACCAGTAGCTTTTGAAGTAGGTCATGTTAAAGAAGCTATAGCTCCAATAGAAGATGAGCCAGATTGGGGTTGTCCAGAAGAAAGAACTATAGCAATGGAAGTTTCAACTGCAGCAAGTGTTTTAGTAGGTGGTTCAAATGCAGTTATACTTCGTCATCCAAAATCAATAGAAACTATAAAAGAATTGGTTAACGCATTAGCTTAATTAAATTGTTAAGGTTAGGGGGAAAAAATAATGGCATTAAAAGCTTTAGATATATTTAAATTAACACCAAAGAAAAACTGTAAGGATTGTGGATTCCCAACTTGTATGGCTTTCTCTATGAAGGTTGCTTCAGGAGCTGTAGAAGTAGGTAAATGCCCACATATGTCTGATGACGCTATAGCAAAATTATCAGAGGCTACTGCACCTTTAATGAAAGCTTTAAAAGTTGGTGCTGGTGCATCTGAGTATGAACTAGGTGGAGAAACAGTATTATTTAGACATGAAAAAACATTAGTAAGTAGAAATAGATATGCAGTTTCATTCTGTACATGTATGAGTGACGAAGCAGTAGATGCTAAAATAGCTAATATGAAAAAAGTTGACTATGTAAGAATTGGTGAACAAATGAAAGTTGAAATGGCTGTTTTAGAGTATTGTGGAGACAAAGATGCATATTTAAAATTAATTGATAAAATAAAAGGCAGTGGATTAGAAATAGCTTATATTTTAGCTTGTGATGATGCACAAGTAGTTAAAGAAGCTGTTGAAGTATTAAAAGATGCTAGACCAATGGTATATGGAGCAACTAAAGAGAACTACAAAGATATGATAGAAGTTGTTAAGGGAGCAAGTTTACCATTAGGTGTAAAAGCTGGTAGCTTAGAAGAATTATATGAAACAGTTGAATTAGTTCAAACTGCTGGATATAAAGAATTAGTATTAGATGTAACAGGAGAAAACATAAAAGATACTTACACTAATGCTATACAAGTTAGAAGAATAGCTTTAAAAGAGCAAGATAGAACATTTGGATATCCTTCAATAGTATTTGCAAATAGATTATCTAATTCAAACCCTATGATGGAAGTAGCTTTATCATCAATATTTACTATAAAATACGGTTCTATAATAGTAATAGATGATATTAATTATGCTAAGGCATTACCATTATTCGCATTAAGACAAAACATATACACTGACCCACAAAGACCAATGAGAGTTGAACCAAAGATTTATCCAATCAACAACCCAGATGAAAATTCTCCAGTATTAGTTACTGTTGACTTTGCATTAACTTACTTCATAGTTGCTGGTGATATAGAAAGATCAAAAGTTCCAGTATGGTTAGTAATACCAGATGCAGGTGGATATTCAGTTCTTACATCTTGGGCTGCTGGTAAATTTGGTGGAAACTCAATATCTGCTTTCATTAAAGAAAGTAAAGTAGAAGAAGTAACTAATTGTAAAGACCTTATCATTCCAGGAAAAGTTGCAGTACTTAAAGGTGATATAGAAGATAACTTACCAGGATGGAATGTAGTTATAGGACCAGAGGAATCTATGGAATTACCTAAGTTCTTAAAAGGATACCAAGAAAAAGCATGCCAAACAAACTAATAAAATATTAACTAACTATTAATATTAAATTTAAAGGGGGACATTATAAATGGAAAAATTTATGATTATAGGTGAAAGAATACACTGTATATCACCTTCAATAAGAAAGGCATTAGCAGAAAGAGACCCAGCTCCAATCTTAAAAAGAGCTAAAGAACAGTTAGAAGCAGGAGCACATTATATAGATTTTAATATAGGACCTGCTGAAAGAGATGGCGAAGAAATAATGACATGGGGAGTTAAATTACTTCAATCTGAGTTCAACAATGTTCCTATAGCATTAGATACAGCTAATAAAAAAGCTATCGAAGCTGGACTTAAAGTTTACGATAGAACTAATGCAAAACCAATAATAAACTCTGCTGATGCTGGTTCAAGATTTGATTTAATAGATATAGCAGCTGAATATGAAGCAATGGTTATAGGCTTATGTGCAAAAGAAGGTATCCCAAGAGATAATGATGAGCGTATGGCTTACTGCCAAGAAATATTAGAAAAAGGTTTAATGTTAGGAATGGAGCCAACTGATATACTATTTGACCCACTATGCTTAGTTATAAAAGGTATGCAAGAGAAACAAGTAGAAGTTTTAGAAGCTATAAAGATGATGACTGAAATGGGACTTTTAACTACAGGAGGATTATCTAATGTATCTAATGGATGTCCTAAGCATGTTAGACCTGTTTTAGATAGTGCATTCTTAGCAATGGCAATGGCTAATGGATTTAGTTCAGCTATAATGAATCCATGTGACCCAGAATTAATGAAAACTGTAAAATCTTGTGACATAATCAACGGGGCATCTTTATATGCAGACTCTTTCTTAGAGTTAAATGAAGGTGGATTTGCTTTCTAGGGTTTTTAGGGTATAGTTAATAAAAAAATAGGTATAAATATTAAAGGGGGAAATAGAATGAATCTATATAATATAATCTTTACAGGGTCAGAACAAGCTTTAGGTGCAGCTCAGGCTATGTTAGCCGAAGCTATAGAAAAAAATGGAAAAGAGCATAAAGTTGCTTTCCCTGATACAGCATACTCATTACCTTGTATATATGCTGCAACAGGACAAAAAATGAATACTTTAGGGGACTTAGAAGGTGCTTTAGGAGTAGTAAAATCTTTAATAAATAGAACTCATTTATTAGAACATGCTTTTAATGCTGGTTTAGCTACAGCTTTAGCTGCAGAAGTAATTGAAGCATTAAAATATTCAACTATGGATGCTCCATATAGTGAGCCATGTGCAGGTCATATAACTGACCCTATAATCAGATCACTTGGTGTACCACTAGTTACAGGAGATATACCTGGTGTTGCAGTTGTTCTTGGTGAGTGTCCTGATGCTGAATCAGCAGCAAAAGTTATAAAAGATTATCAATCTAAAGGTTTATTAACTTTCTTAGTTGGTAAAGTTATAGACCAAGCTATAGAAGCTGGAGTAAAAATGGGTCTTGAACTAAGAGTTATACCTCTAGGATACGATGTAACTTCTGTTATCCACGTTGTATCTGTTGCAGTAAGAGCAGCGTTAATATTCGGTGGATTAACTCCTGGTGATTTAAACGGATTATTAGAATACACAGCTAATAGAGTTCCTGCATTTGTTAATGCATTTGGACCACTAAGTGAATTAGTTGTATCTGCAGGTGCTGGAGCAATAGCTTTAGGATTCCCAGTTGTAACTGACCAAACAGTTCTTGAAGTTCCAATGAACTTATTAACTCAAAAAGATTACGATAAGATAGTAGCTACTTCATTAGAAGCTAGAGGAATAAAAATAAAAGTTACTGAAATACCTATCCCAGTTTCATTTGCAGCAGCATTTGAAGGTGAGAGAATTAGAAAGAGCGACATGTTTGCTGAGTTTGGCGGAAACAGAACTGAAGCTTGGGAACTTGTTGTTAAGAAAGAAGCAACTGAAGTTGAAGACCATAAGATAGAAATAATAGGACCAAATATAGATGAAGTTGATGCAGATGGTGTGCTAAGATTACCACTTGCTGTAATAGTTAAAATAGCTGGTAAAAACATGCAAGAAGATTTCGAGCCAGTTCTTGAAAGACGTTTCCACTACTTCTTAAACTATATAGAAGGTGTAATGCACGTTGGACAAAGAGATATGGCTTGGGTAAGAATCTCTAAAGATGCATTTGATAAAGGATTTAGACTTGAGCATATAGGAGAAGTTTTATATGCTAAGATGTTAGATGAGTTTGAATCAGTTGTTGATAAGTGTGAAATAACTATAATTACAGATGCTGAAAAAGTTTCTGAATTAAAAGGTGAAGCAATAGCTAAGTACAATGCTAGAGATGAAAGATTAGCTTCACTAGTTGATGAAAGTGTTGATACTTTCTATTCTTGTAACTTATGTCAATCATTTGCACCAGCTCACGTTTGTGTTGTTACTCCTGAAAGACTTGGTCTTTGTGGAGCAGTTAGCTGGTTAGATGCTAAGGCTACTAAAGAATTAGACCCAACAGGTCCTTGCCAACCAATAGAAAAAGGCGAGTGCTTAGATGATAGAACAGGTGTATGGAATTCAGTAAATGAAACTGTAAACCAAATATCTCAAGGTGCAGTTGAATCTGTTACATTATACTCTATACTAGAAGACCCAATGACTTCTTGTGGATGCTTCGAATGTATCTGTGGTATAATGCCAGAAGCAAATGGATTTGTTGTAGTTAACAGAGAGTTTGCAAGTGTTACTCCAGTTGGTATGACTTTTGGAGAACTTGCTTCTATGACAGGTGGAGGAGTTCAAACTCCAGGATTCATGGGACACGGAAGACATTTCATATCTTCTAAAAAATTCGCTTATGCAGAAGGTGGACCAGAAAGAATAGTTTGGATGCCAAAAGAATTAAAAGATTATGTAGCTGATAAATTAAATGCTACAGTTAAAGAAATGACTGGAATAGAAAACTTCTGTGATATGGTTTGTGATGAAACTATAGCTGATGATTCTGAAGGAGTATTAGCTTTCTTAGAAGAAAAAGGTCATCCAGCATTAGCTATGGAAAGTGTAATGTAATTGATGGAAAATTTAAAATAGTGTGATATAATATTAATATGATTTAAATAATTTAATCAATAATATAATATTGGGGGTCTATCGAAATGAAATTATTACCAGAATTAAAATACTCTAAAGATCATGAGTGGGTAAAAGTAATTGATGGAGATGTTGTATATATAGGTATAACAGACTATGCTCAAGATCAATTAGGAGAAATATTATTTGTTGAAACACCAGAAGTAGAAGATACTGTAACTAAGGGAGTTGATTTTGGAGTAGTTGAATCTTCTAAAGTAGCTTCTGATTTAATATCTCCTGTTAATGGTGAGGTATTAGAAGTTAATGAGAAATTAGAAGATGAGCCAGAATGTATAAATGAAGACCCATACGAAAACTGGATATTAAAAGTAAAACTAGCTGATGTGGCTGAACTTGATACGTTATTAAGTGATAAAGAATACGAGGCTGGATTAGAATAATTAAAGATTAGGATATTATTATAATTGGGGAAAGTATAGTAAAATTTGAGTGCACGCAAATTTAGCTATACTTTCCTTTTATAATATATAGAACAAATTGGGAGGATAATATGATAAAAGTAATTTTTACACCAAACAATAAAGAAGTTTATTGTAATGAGGGGGATATATTGCTAGAGGTTGCAAGAAATGCAGATATATTTATAGACGCTCCTTGTAATGGAAATGTGTCTTGTGGTAAATGTAAAGTAAAATTATTGAATGGAAAGGTTGATACAGAAAAAACAAGACATATAACGGATGATGAGTGGGAACAAGGCTATATACTAGCTTGTTGTACAAAGGTAATTTCAGATATAGAAATTGAAGTTCCTTCTAAAGTATCATCTTCTATGCATGGTATGAAGATAGAAGGTGGTAACAAAAAAGAAGATAGAGAAATATTTGAAAGAGCCAAAAAAATAATTGAAGAGCATAACCTTCAATTTAAAACAAATATAAAAAAGAAATACATAGAAATGGAAGAGCCAAATTTAGATGATAATATAAGCGATGTAGATAGACTGGAGAGATACGTTAGAAATAATCTAGGATATAATGAAATAGATTTTAGGTTGGATATACTTAGAAAGATGCCAACCGTATTTAGAAAGAGCGATTTTAAAATTACAATAACATATGTTCAAAAACAAAAGAAACTTACAATCATAAATATAGAAGAAGGAAATAAAGAAAATTCCTTATATGGAGTTGCAATAGATATTGGTACAACTTCAGTAGTTGTATGTTTAGTAGATTTATATTCAAAAGAAGTAGTAGATAAAGCATCTTCTGGAAATGCACAGATAAAATATGGAGCAGATGTTATAAATAGAATTATATATTCAACTAAAAAGAATGGATTAGAAACACTTCACAAAGCTATAGTTGAGGAAACTATAAACCCTCTATTAAAAACAATATACGAAAGAAATGGAATAAATAAAGAGGATGTAGTTACGTTAGTAGCTGCTGGAAATACAACTATGACAAGCTTATTCTTAGGTGTGTATACAGACTTCTTAAGACAAGAGCCTTACATACCTCCATTTTTGAAATCTCCAAAACTTATGGGGGAAAATGTGGGTCTTTTCGTAAATGACAGTGCATATGTGTACTTAGCTCCATCTGTTGCAAGTTATGTAGGAGGAGATATAACAGCAGGTGTACTATCAGCAGGTATATGGTCAAGTGAAGAAAATGTTTTATTTATAGATTTAGGAACTAATGGAGAGATAGTATTTGGAAATCAAGATTATATGATGAGTTGTGCGTGTTCAGCAGGACCTGCCTTTGAGGGTGGAGGTATAAGCTGTGGAATGAGAGCATCAGCAGGAGCAATAGAGAAAGTAACTATTGATAAAGAAACTTTAGAGCCAACATTAAAAATTATAGATGAATGTGTCCCAGTTGGTATATGTGGTTCTGGTATAATTGATTTAATCTGCCAAATGATTACTAAAGGTGTAATAGATAGAAGAGGTAAGATATATAGGGATTTGGATAATAAGAGAGTTAGGTTTAATGAGCATGAGATAGGAGAGTATGTATTAGCATTTAAGGAAGAGTTTGATTTAGAAAATGATATAGTAGTCAATGAAGTTGATATAGATAACTTCATTAGAGCTAAAGGAGCTATATATTCAGGTGCATATACTCTTGTAGATAGTTTAGGCATGGACTTTAGTATATTAGATAGAGTTTATATAGCAGGTGGTATAGGTAATAACTTAGACATAGAAAACTCAATAATTATAGGATTACTTCCTGATATTGATAGAGAAAAATTTACTTATATTGGAAATAGTTCGCTTGTTGGTTCTTACTTAGCTCTTATAAGTAAAGATGCAAAAAATAAGCTTGAGGAAATAGGTAATCAAATAACTTATGTTGAACTTAGTGTATATCCAAGTTATATGGATGAATTTATATCTGCATGTTTCTTACCACATACGAATATAGAGCAGTTCCCAACAGCAAAGAAATTACTGGAAGAGTAAAATGTACTTGAAAAGGAATAAACTATGAATAAGAATATATCTGAAAAAATGAAAATAGCATTTGATATTAAATTAAAGAATTTTGGAAATAAAATAGAGTTTGCTTATCCTAATCAGACACTAGCTCTTAGTACTACAAGTAATCAATGTAATTTGAAATGTGCTCATTGTAATGGTCACTATTTAAACAATATGGTGCCAATAGAAGAATATGAGGAAAAAGTACAATCAAGGAATATAACTAGCTTTCTATTGAGTGGCGGATGTAGTTATGACGGTGATGTTCCAATGAGTACTCATATTCAGACTATTAAAAGGTTAAAAGAACAAGGGTACAGGTTGAATGCTCATTTAGGTCTTATGGATAAAGGTAGTATTATAAAGTTGTGTAAGTATTTAGATATAGTATCTTTTGATTTAGTCTTTGATAAAGAGACTATAAGAGAAGTTTATAAGATGGAAAAAAGTAAATATGATTATATTGAAGTTTATAATACAATAAGAGAAAATACAGAGGTAGCACCACATATATGTATTGGTTTAAAGGGAGGGCAAATAAAGGGTGAATATGAAATTATAGAATACCTACAAGAAAATCCTCCTAATAAACTTACATTTATAGTACTTATTCCAACGAAAGGAACTGAGTATGAAAATGTAGAACCACCTAAATTAGAAGGGGTAGCAGATATTCTGTGTGAAGCCAGAATTAATTTGCCAGATACTGAAATTAATCTAGGGTGTATGAGACCAAGAGGATTGTATAGAAAAGAGCTAGACCAGCTATCTATAATGTGTGGAGTCAATAAAATAGTACTACCATCAAGGTCTGCTAAGAATAAGGCTATAGAAATGAATATGACAATAACTGAGTGTAAGGAGTGTTGTGTTTTATGATTAGATTATCATCTGGGACAGCAATAGAACTTGGAATACTAAACAAAAAAAGCGATATACCTCCTACTACAGCGTATATAATGATTGGAGAAAAATGTATAAACAAATGCAGTTTTTGTTCTCAATCAATAGAAAGCAGTACTAGAAAAGATAAGTTATCAAGAGTAGTTTGGCCAGAGTTTTCTAAAGAGGACATATTAGATGCTTTAAAAACTTATAAAGGAGAAAATATAAAGAGAATATGCATTCAATCAATGGCAAGTGAAGAAGCACACAAGTCTGTTTTAGATTTTATAAACTATATAAGTGGTAAGATAGATATGCCAATTTCATTATCTGCAAAATTAGAAAATAATGAACAGATAAATAAGTTTTTTTCAGCAGGAGTAGATAAAATAGGAATAGCGATAGATGCAGCAAATAAAGAATTGTATGAAAAAATAAAAGGAAATAATTATGATGAAAAATTAAAATTTATAACTGAAATGTCAAAAGCATATCCAAATAAAATAAGTACTCATATAATAGTTGGTATGGGTGAAAGTCATGAAGATATATACAACTTATATACTTATTTAAAGGAAAATAATATAACGATTAGCTTATTTGCATTTACTCCAGTTAGAGGAACTAAAATGGAAAAAGTAAGTCAGCCAAAGATAGAAAGTTATAGAAGGGTACAATTAATGTCTTATATGATAAATAAAGGTTATTCGAAAGAGTACTTTGAATTTAAAAATGGATACTTAGATAGTATAAAACTTGACAATGATATTATAAAAGACATAAACAAGGGTTATCCTTTTGAAATAAGAGGATGCAAGGACTGCAATAGACCATACTATAATGAAAGACCAGGAAGTACTATATACAACTATTCAAGACCTTTAAATCAAAGTGAAATAGACTTAGCAATAAGAGAAATAAATTTGTAGAGGATTTCTAGGATATATTTATACTAAAGATGGGGGCGTAATAATCATGAATCAGTGGAGAGTTATAAATAATAAATCATATGATGGTGCAATGAATATGGCAATTGATGAAGCTATATTTACTGCATATAAGAAGGGACATAATAAGCCAACTCTTAGATTTTATACATGGAAGCCAGCTTGTTTGAGTATAGGATATTTTCAAAGATTGGAAGACGAGATAGATTTGGATAAGTGTAGATGTATGAATATAGACTATACTAGAAGAATTACAGGGGGAAGAGCTGTATTACATGATAATGAGTTAACTTATAGTATAATTATAGGAGAAGATAATCCTTTAATTGATAAGAGTATCAACTTATCTTATAGATATATAAGCGAAGGTCTAGTTAAAGGATTGAATTTAAGTGGTATAGAAACAGATAATTTAAATAAGGGCGAGAGAATAAGTAGGGAAAATCTATCAGCTGCATGTTTTAATGCACATGCATCATATGAAGTTACTATTAATAATAAGAAGGTAATTGGAAGTGCTCAAAGCAGAAAAGACGGCGTTTTATTGCAACATGGTTCAATAATACTGGATTTTGATGTAGAAAAATTGTTTAAACTGATAAAAACTAAGACGCCAGAATTAAAAAAAAGGGCTATGAAATTTACAGCTAAGAAGGCTAGTGGAATAGAAAATGAACTTGGTAGAAAAATAGACATAGATATTCTACAGGAAAACATAGTAAAAGGATTGGCTGAACAATTTAATGTTGAGTTTGTAGAGGGCGATTTGACTGATTACGAGAAGAAATTAGCTGAAGAATTATATGAAAAATACAAGAATGAAGAGTACAATAAAAAGCGTTAACTTTAATTGACTTTATATAAATTAAAGTGATATACTTAAGGTATAATAATATACGAAAATTGAAATCATGAAGGTTTCTTTGGTGTATTGAAATACCTAAGGAAATCTTTTTTTGATTTTTAATAAAATCATATTAGGAGGAGATTTATATGTGTGAATCATCAGCTTTCATTTGCAAAAGTAATAATGAGTTAGAAAAGGTTATGGAAAATGTGGTTAATATAGACCCTTGTGATGGAAAGATTTATTTAACTGATTTATTAGGAGAGCAAAAGATAATAGATGGGATAATTAAAGAAATAAGATTGATGGACCATAAGATAATAATACAAGAAAATTAATTAATAGGGGAATTTCATATGATAATAGCAGTGATAGATGGAATGGGTGGAGGTATTGGAGCCCAGATAGTTTCTTCTTTGAGAGAAGAGTTACCTACATATGTAGAAATTTATGCACTAGGGACTAATTCTATAGCAACTAGTTCTATGATGAAGGCTCATGCTAATAAAGGAGCTACAGGGGAAAATGCTATAGTAGTATCAGCTAAAAAAGCAAATATAATAGTTGCACCTATTTCTGTAATAATACCTAATTCTATGATGGGAGAAGTTACTTGCAATATAAGTGAAGCTATTGCAGACAGTGAGGCACTGAAGATACTTTTACCTATTATGCCAGAAAATGTGGAGTTAGTTGGATTAGAAGGTAAACCATTAGCACTACTTGTAAAAGATTCTGTAAACCTTATAAAAAAAGAGTTTAATATAAAATAACAGGGGGAATAACTAATGATTTTTGATAAAGAGATTGTAAGATATCATCATGGACATCATGACCATGACCACTGCCACGAACATACTCATGGAGATATATGTCATGAACATCCACATGACCATGCTCACGACCACGACCATGAACATAGTCATGAGGAATCATCAGAGTCTAAGGATGAAAAAACTTTAAAAATACTTTTAGTACATTGGATAAATCACAATGAAACTCATGAAGAAGGATTTAGAGAGTGGGTTGAAAAGGCTAGAGCTATTGGAAAAGAAGAAACAGCAAAGAGTATTGAAAAGGCTATAGAGTATATGGAAGAAGCTAATAAAATGTTGTTAGAGGCTAAAAAACATATGTAAATATAATTAATCGCTTATACGTTTGATATAAGCGATTTTTATATTTTGTGATGTTTAATTATTAAAAATTTTATCTAAGGGGTTGTCTCAAGATGGATGTAAGCCTCCCTTTCATTGTTGAAATGATAAAAATATATCTAATTTCATGCAAAAAAGAGTATATCATGAACTAAAAAGTTTATTTTGAGATATTTTCTGTAATATACTTTAATGAGTAAATTTTATTACAAGATTGGATTATTTAATGTTAAATAATTATATATTCTTTAAATACTGCAAAAGCTTCATCAAACAATTTGAGTTATTTGATTAATTATATATTGAGTATTACTATTTAAAGATAGTATTAATGTTAAGTTAAAAAATAATATTAATGTTAAGTTGAAAATAGTACTAAAGATAAGATACTTAAAAGGCAGTTTAAAATTACTCTAATATTAGATATAATAAAAATTAGCATGATTAAAAATATTATTTTGAAGTTAAAAAATTTATGCATTTATATTAGATTTTTTCTTTAAAAAAGGAGTGAATTATTTATGAAAGATGGTCATATACATTCACCTTATTGTCCTCATGGAAGTAAGGATGATTTTGAAAAATATGTACAAAGAGCAATGGATGTTGGAATAACAGAAATGACATTTACAGAACATTTTCCGTATGCAAATGGATTTAGAGACCCTGCTCCTGAAAATGATAGTTGTATGAGTATTGAAGATTTACCAAAGTATTTTAATGATGTCAAGAAGTTGAAAGAAAAGTATGAGGGTAAAATCAAGATAAATGTTGGGTCGGAAGTGGATTTTATAGAAGGATATGAAGAAGGGATAAAGAATAATTTAGATAAATACGGAGAAGAGTTAGAGGATTCTCTCTTATCAGTACATATAATTAAAATTGATGATGATTATTATTGTGTAGATTACAGTGTAGAAGAGTTTCAAAATTTAATCGACAAGTTAGGTAGTGTTGAAGCTGTTTATAATAAGTACTATGAAACATTGATAAAAGCTGTAAATTCAGATTTAGGGATACATAAGCCAAAAAGAATAGGTCATTTAAATTTAGTTAGAAAGTTCAATCAGGTATTTCCATACGATTATGTAGGAAACAAAGTACTTGAAGATTTAATAAAGTTAATCAAAGAAAAAGGTTATGAGCTTGATTACAATATTTCTGGAAATAGAAAAGAGTACTGCAAAGAACCTTATATAGATGGATACTTATTGGAGTTGGTAAAAAAATACGATGTTCCATTAGTTTTAGGTTCAGATTCTCATTGTGCAGAGGAAATAAATAACTACGATATTGTTTAGATATATTCACATAAAAGGCTGTAGATAAATTTGTATAAAATAAATTTATCCACAGTCTTTTGTAAATTTAGATGATTTAAAATAACAATAGAATTTAAGAAAAATAATAATAAAATTTAAATAAAGTAATTGTATTGAAATAAAAAGATTTGAGATAAGGGTGGACTTTATATATTAGAGTTCGCCCTTATATAAAAATATAAAATTTAAGTTATTTTAGGAAAATTTTAAAAAGTAAGTATATTTAACTTATACTGATATTTTTCAGGATTTTATAAATAAACTTTTACATAGCTTTTTCTATCTCTAATTTTGATTTTAAAATATCTAAGAATTTATAACAATCTTCTGGATATATTTCCCCCATATTTGCAACTTGGAATATGTTGGCATCTAAGAATTTACCTTTTCCTGGATAGACAACATAACCATTTTCTTTTTCTAGACCTAGTATAAACTCATTTACATTGATTTCTTTAGGTAGAAATACAGATGTAACTGTATTAGACATATACTTATCTGGAAGTAAAAATGTTAGACCCAATTCTTCCATACCATTCCTTAAAATAGCAGAACATTCCTTATATCTTTCTATTTTACTGTCATCTTCCAAAAATTCAGTTAAAGCTTCATTAAGGGCAAATATTAAAGTAACATTAGGTGTATTTGGTGTTTGAGAAGATGATTTAGCAACTTTATAGTGTTTATAAAGATTAAGATACACATTTTTACATTGATTTTCTTTAATATTTTGTAAAACATTTTCTTTAGCACAAAGATATGCAGAACCTGGAAATGCTCCAAGAGCTTTGCCGCCAACACCTGTTATTATATCTATGTTAAACTCTTCCACATCAATATACTCACCTGCTGAGGCACTTATTGCATCTACAAAAAATACTTTGTTATACTTCTTAGCAAGTTTTCCTAGTTCAGGGACTGGATTTATCATTCCTGAACTAGTTTCATGGAACACCATAGCAATTACTTTTATATCAGAATTTTCAATTATGTATTTTTCTAAAATGTCTAGGTCTGGGTATTCTGCCCATTCAAAATTAGGTTTGTATGTTTTTACATTATAAGTAGATAATATTTCTTCTAGCCTTTCTCCAAAAACACCATTACTAACTAGCAGAACAGCATCTTCTTTGTCAAAGATAGAAGATAGTACACATTCATTTACAGATGTTCCAGATCCAGATACAACTAATGAGTAGTAATTAGAAGTTGCATTATATAATTTATTGATTTTTTGTTGTGTATCCCTAAATAAATCCATAAACTCGTTTCCTCTATGGCATATATCATAGTGAAGAAGCGAATTTCTGACTCTATCTGTAACCATTACTGGTCCAGGGCTAAATAGATATGTTTTTTTCATTGTAAAACCTCCTTAAAAGTTTAATTTAAATTTTTGAATGACTGTTTATGTGTATATATTAAAGTATTATGTGTTATTTTAACTAGATTATAGAATAATACAATAAATATTGCAATAATATTTTAATAAAAATATCTTTTAAATTATTATAATTAAAAAAACCAAAAAATATTGTAATAAATATTGTATAAATACACAGAATGATATAAAATATAAATAACTTGAATAGATTTTATATTCAAAAAATAAAAAAGAATTTATTAATTCTGAAAATAAAGGGGGACGTTTAAAGTGAAATATGTATTAGCAATTGACCAAGGAACAACAGGAACAAGAGCAGTATTAATAAACGAAAAATCAGAGTTTGTTTTTAGCGATTATATGGAACATACTCAAATATATCCACAATCTGGATATGTTGAACATGACCCTATAGAAATTTGGAATAATACAAAAACTGTAAGTAATAATGTATTACAACAGGCTTTTGAAAATGGAATCAATGAAAGTGATATAAAAGGAATTGGTATAGATAATCAAGGTGAGACGGTAATGTTGTGGGATAAAAATACAGGTATGCCACTTTACAATGCTATTGTATGGCAGTGCAGAAGAACTTATGATTATGTGGAAAATTTAAAGAGGATACCAGGTTTAGAAAATAAAATAATAGATAAAACTGGACTAATTATAGACCCATATTTCTCGGGTACAAAAATTAAATGGATAATAGATAATGTAAAAGGTGTAAAAGAAAAAATTAAAAGTGGAGAAGTGCTTGCAGGAACATTAGATAGTTGGTTAATATGGAAAATGACAGGAGGAAAATCCTTTTTAACTGATGTATCTACAGCAGCAAGAACAATGCTTTTTAATATAAGAGATATGGATTGGGATAGAGAGTTACTTGACATTATAGGAGTACCTAGAAGTATTTTAGCGGATATAATGCCTACTAGTGGTAATTTTGGAACTACAGATAAGGAGTCATTTTGTGGTGTTTCTATAAAAATTACTGCCTCAATGGTAGACCAACCAGCAGCTTTGTTTGGTAATGGATGTTTTGAACCAGGAATGGTTAAAAATACTTATGGTACAGGATGCTTCTTATATATGAATATAGGTGAGGAGCTAAATGTAGCAGGTAATGGTATCTTGACAACTGTTGCTTGGAAGATAGGAGATAAAGTTACATATGCTTATGATGGTGGAGTGTATATAGCAGGTGCTGCAATACAATGGCTTAGAGATGGAATTGGAGTTATAAAAAATTATTCAGAAACTGATGACATGGCAAACTCTATATCAAGTACTGGAGGTGTATATTTTGTACCAGCATTTGCAGGTATAGCAGCGCCTTATTGGGACCAATATGCTAGAGGTACAATGGTTGGGATAACAGGGAGTACTAAAAAAGAGCATATAGTAAGAGCAACTCTTGAGTCTGTTGCACTTCAAGTCAAGGACGTTGTTGATTCCATGAACTTAGCTTCAGGGAAAAAAATAAAAATGTTGAGAGTAGACGGTGGAATTACTAAAAATAACTTTACAATGCAATTTCAATCTGACATATTAGATATACCAATTGAAATTGCAGAAAATACTGAAACGACAGTACTTGGTGTAGGTTATATGGCAGGTCTTTCGTGTGGTGTTTGGAATAGTATTGATGAAATCAGAAGTGAATTTACAATAAGTAAAAAATATATCCCAAATATGACTAAACACAAAAGAGAAGAGATATTACTTGGATGGAATCAAGCAGTAAAAAGAGCTATGAATTGGGAAAACGATACCAAAAAGGTATGTGCTAATTGAGTTACAATAAAGTATTTTACATGTATAGGAGGAATTAAAAATGCCCTTTGATAAAATTATATTATACATAATGGCTATGGGAGTGCTTTTAGGAGCATTAGATAGAATAATTGGGAATAAATTTGGACTTGGAGAGCAGTTTGAAGAAGGGTTTAATTCAATGGGACCATTGGCATTAGGAATGGTTGGCATAGTTTGCTTATCTCCAGTCATTTCAGATGTATTAGGTCCTGCAATAATACCAATATTCAATCTCTGTGGAGCTGACCCATCTATGTTTGCGACTATTTTAGCAAATGACATGGGAGGGTATCCATTGGCTGTGGAACTTGCTCATAATAAAGAGGCAGGAATGCTTGCAGGATTGGTTGTGTCATCCATGCTTGGGTGTACATTAGTATTTTCAATACCAGTAGGATTAGGTCTTATAGAATATGAGGACAGACCATTTTTTGCAAAAGGATTATTGATAGGGTTGATAACAATACCTTTTGGGGGAATTGTAGGAGGATTAATAGCAGGATTTAATTTATCAATGGTAATTATAAATATGATACCAGTGATAATACTGGCAGTAATATTAGCGGTAGGTTTAAAATTGAATTCTACACTTATGATAAATGGGTCATTAGTTTTTGGAAAATTTATATCTATATTGATAACAATAGGATTGGGAGCATCAGCATTTCAAGAAATAACAGGTATAGTACTTATAAAAGGAATGACACCTATAAGAGAAGGGATTCAAGTAATTGGAAGTATTGCAATAGTATTATTAGGTACTTTTCCAATATTACATTTATTAGTTAAAGTTCTTAATAAACCACTTACAATGGTAGGTGGAAAATTAGGTATGGATGCTACTAGTGCAGCAGGGTTAGTCTTTACTTTAGCTAATAGTATTCCAGTGTATAAAATGATGAAAAGTATGAGTCCAAAAGGAAAAGTGGTAAATACTGCATGGTTAGTTTGTGCTACAGCAGCTTTGGGGGACCATTTAGGATTTACAGCAGGAGTAGTTCCAGAGATGATTACACCTGTTGTAATTGGTAAATTGGTTGGTGGAATATTGGCAATTGCACTTGCCATGCTTATGACAAAAGATTTAACTTTAGAAGAAGAACAAAGTATTAAAATGAAGAAAGATGCAGTGTAGAATAAGTAATCCTTGAGTCAGGTTTAAGTTGTTTTAAATTAGGATTTTAAATAACTAAAAATAAATTGAAAAGCCAAATAACTATAACCTGTTTTCTTATCACCTTTTATTTCTATATCAGTAAATGCTCGATGGTAAGTTAAGTAAAAAAGATAATAAAATAACTAAAAATGATAAATTGAGTAAACTGGTAATCGAATAACTGAAATGATAAATTAAGTAAACTGGTAATCAAATAACTAAAATGATAAATTAAGTAAACTGGTAATCGAATAACTAAAATGATAAATTAAGTAAACTGATAATCGAATAACCGAAAATGATAAGTTAACTGAAAGTAGTTACGTAATTAAAAATATAAAGCATTGTCTAAGTATAAATGGAGCTAAATAAATAATTATTTGGCTCCCTAATTTTAATTTATTACATCAAGGAACTAAAATCATAGAAGCTAATTATCAGCTATGACCAGAGGTATTCCTTTTTGAGAAAATTCTATTATTGTATTATGGTCTATACTAGCAGATGTAATAATAGTATCTATATGTTCTATAGGAGCTACTGATGCGAATGAATTTATACCAAACTTAGGAGGCTCAACAACCACTATAGATTTTCTAGACCTTTCAATCATTTTTTTCCTAACAAGTGCTTCTTCTAAGTGATAGTCAGAGATACCATTTTCAAGAGTTATACCTCCAGCACCTAAAATAGCCTTATCGACATTAAATTGTTCTATAGCTGATAGTGTAAGCGGACCAGAAAAAGAACCTTCAGTTTCTCTAAGATAACCACCAAGTACATATACTTTTATATTAGTATTCATAAGTTCATTTGCAACTAAAATTGAGTTGGTTATTACAGTTAGATTTTTTTTGTCTTTTAAATTTTTTGAAACTTCAAGGACAGTAGTTCCAGTATCCATAAAAATAGTATCATTTGTATTTATAAACTCACTACATTTAATAGCAATCTGTTTTTTATCATTTGAGTTTATTTTTTTTCTTTTAACGTAGTTGAGTTCTACACTACTTGCTATAACTGGTATAGCACCACCATAAACTCTTTTTAAAAGACCAATACTCTCCATATGAGCTAAATCTCTTCGTGCAGTTTCTATTGATATATCAAACATTTGAACTATGTCATTTATTTTAATTATATTATCTGATTCGAGAATACTTAAAATCTTCTCGTATCTTTCCTGTGGTAACATAAAATATCCTCCTTGGATTAGTATTATTTTAGTTTTTGCATAACTTACAATTAAGTTAAGATTTATGTATATTTGTTAATGTATGTATATTTATCAAATAATATTATAAGTACTATGCAAGATAATTTTACCATATTTGAAACTTACATTTAAGTAAAAAAGTAAAAATAGATATTTAATAATTCAAAATAACTTAAATTTTATAAAATAATTGACTAAAATATAGTTTTATTATATAATTTAATAGTATAGAAATCTGGAGAAGTACTCAAGTGGCTCAAGAGGATCCCCTGCTAAGGGATTAGGCTGGGTAACCGGTGCGAGGGTTCGAATCCCTCCTTCTCCGCCAATTATTGAAGGCTATTCTTGTTAAAGATAGTCTTTTTATAATGTCTATAAATAATTCGATATGTATAACTAAAGAAAGGAGGGAATAGATGATAACTTTAATTTTTTTCATAGTGGGGATAGTATCTTTAGTAGTTGCTTTTATCATTGACGGAGGGCATGTTGGAGCATTATTTGTGTTTTCATCAGCACTAGTTGTTTTTGGTGGAACTATAGGAGCTGTTGGGGCTTCAACGCCATTTCCAGTGTTTAAAAAGTCTATAAAGATAATGTTATTAGCTTTTAAAAATAAAAGACCTAATAATATAGAAAATATAATATATTTCAAAGAAATTGCAATCAAAGCTAGAAAAGAGGGGCTTCTTAGCATTGATAAAGAAATAAGCGAGAATGATGATTTAGACCCTTTTATTAGAAAAGGTCTTGAACTTATGGTAGATGGAGTGGATGCAGTTACTATAAGAAACATATTGGAATCACAGATACAGATAACATCAAAACGACATAAAGAAGGAATAGCAATTTTTGATTCAGCAGGGGGATATGCACCTACACTGGGGATAATAGGTACAGTTATGGGGCTAGTACATATTTTAGGTAATCTTTCAAGTAATCCAGATGCGTTAGGACCTCAAATTTCTGTTGCGTTTTTGGCTACTTTATATGGTGTTGGTTCTGCCAATTTAATATGGTTACCAATAGCATCAAAACTTAAGGCTATAAATCAACAGGAAATAAGCGAAAGACTTTTGGTGATAGAAGCAATACTATCTATACTTGAGGGTGATAATTCTAATTTAATGACAGAAAAATTAAAAATATTTTTAAATTCAAAAGAATTAGTCGAACTTGAAGAAACTGATGTTAAAGCTGAATAATATAAAAGGATGGAATATTTATGTTGTATGATGAAGATGAAAAAGAAGAAAATAATGAGCGATGGCTTTTAACTTATTCAGACCTCATAACACTACTTATGATTTTCTTTGTCATAATGTATTCTATGAGTAATGTTGATGCAGAGAAATATAAACAATTATCTCAATCTCTAAATTCTGCGTTTGGTGGGTCTGCTGGAGTTATTGAAGGTGGTAATAGCAAAATAGAACCAGGAAGTGATAATTTAGATAGTTTACAAAATGTTGAATTTAAAAAAGTTGGTGAGGAAATTCAGAAGTATTTAAATGAAAATGGTATGGCTAATTCAGTATCACTAAAAGTTCAAGATAGAGGACTAGTAATAAGACTTAAAGATACAATACTATTTGATACTGGAAAATCAATTGTAAAGGATAATTCTAGAGATAAGATTATTCAAATTGGTAAGATGTTAAATGAAATGAATAGTTACATGAGGGTAGAAGGTCATACAGACAACATGTCTATAAAAAATTCTGAGTTTAAGTCAAACTGGGATTTATCAGTTATGAGAGCAACCAATGTTGTTCAACTTCTTATTGACAATGCAGGTATATCACCAGATAAATTGTCTGCTGTAGGATACGGTGAATTTAGACCAATAGCAGAGAATTCATCTGAAGAAGGTAGGTCAAAAAATAGAAGAGTCGATATAGTTTTAGTTGATAGTAAATATGATAATGTAGAAAATGTTGCAAAAAATAAGTAGTTAAATAAGCTATCTCAATACAGAATTATTTCCAAAAAGAGATGGCTTTTTTATGCGAAAATTAAAAATAGATGAATAGTAATTTACCTTTTTGTGAGAACATATGGTATCTTAATATAATATTAACTTAAATATATAATATTTAAATAATGTAAAAGCTCAATTAAAAAAATTTATAGAGGGTGAGGAAATAAGTGGGTAATAAAAATAAAAACGCAAAATATAAAGATAAAACAAGAGAAAGGTATAATAAAAAGGTTGAGAATTTAAATAAAGAAAAACTAAAGGAAGCTAATAAACAATCTAGGAAAGTAGATAAGATTGATGATATTATTAATAAATCTAGTATTGTACTATGTGTACTTCTAGTAGTGTTTTCATTACTTTATTTATTTAAGTTGGTTCAACTTAATATAATAATGATACTTTTAGTAGTTACAGTAGCTATTCAACAAGGATTGGTAACATTTGGTGCATTTAGAAATAAAAATTATGCAAAAGCTTTATTTTCAATATTTGTAATTGTATGTTTCTTAATTGCTTTTAAATATGCTGTAAATCCTGTTTAAATTTATCAATAAACGTTCTATAATTAATATAAATAGTGAAGCTACAGTTTTAATGCTATCATAAATTTTATAATTTGAATGGTTATATTTTATGAATAGGTGTAAGTTTACAAAATTAATTATCACATCAATGATTGTTTTACTACTTACAGCATGTAGTTTAAAAAAGTAAGATAGAATATGAAAGAGATTTTGATATTTTAACGAATCCTTTAGAATATATTAATGATACATATGGACGTAATGCTGGTGGCAATAGATTATATGCAGGGGTACTATATTAGTAAACTATCATTTATCCGTGAAGATATAAGTGACGAAATTAAAAAATAGCTCAAGATATGTCATGAAAATAGGACTGGTGTGGTTTAATAGAGGAAAAATTAAATGTATTTTTATGAACTTTTAGTTTATAATTAAAAAGAAAATAATATAATTATGAATTAGGGTGGTGGAGCTAATAATCACAACAAATATAGATATAAGAAATTTAAATGAAAATCAATTAAAAGCAGTTGAACATATAGATGGGCCTTGCATGATACTTGCAGGGCCTGGTTCAGGTAAGACTAGAGTAATTACATATAGAATATCTAACATGGTCGTAAACAAAAACATAGCACCAACAAGAATCTTGGCAATAAGTTTTACCAAGGCATCTTCAATAGAAATGAAAAATAGAGCTTTAAGTTTAGGTGATGATATAAGGCTTAATAAGGTGACTTATGGTACTTTCCACTCTGTATTTTTTAAGATTCTAAGATACTTTGAAAGATACAATTTAGATAGTATATTTGATGAAAAATCAAAGAGAATGACAATCAAGACAATTTTAAAAAATTTAAATATAGAGAATGCTGATGATGATGAGAATATAGGACAAGTTATAAATGAAATTTCTTATGTAAAAAATGAACTTATGGATAAAAACGAATTTAATTCAGAAGTACTAACAAAAGATGAGTTTTTAAAAGTGTATAACTTATATGAAGAGCAAAAATCCAAAGTTAATAAAATTGATTTTGATGATATGCTTATAAGAACTTATTACTTACTCTTGAATAATAAGTCTGCATTGGAAATGGTTAGAAATGTGTATAAATATATATTGATAGATGAATTTCAAGATATAAATAAAGTACAGTTTGAAGTTTTAAAGTTAATTTCTAGCCCTTTGAACAATATATTTGCAGTTGGAGATGAGGACCAAAGTATATATGGATTTAGAGGAGCTAGACCAGATTTTTTACTTGAATTTGAACAATACTTTAATAATACTAAAAAAATAATATTAGATATAAATTATAGGTCTAAAAGTGAAATAGTGCATACTGCAAATAGACTTATCGACAAAAATAAAAATAGATACGAAAAAGTCATTAAGTGCAGTCAAGGTTCTGGAGGAAGTGTTAGTTATATTTCTCCGCATGATTCAGAGGAGGAAGCCTTATATATTGCCAAGGAAATAATTGACGAAATAAAAAAAGATTATGTAGAGTATTCAGACTTTGCAGTAATTTATAGAACCAATATACAGTCAAGAGCATTAGTAGATGTATTTATGGATATGAGGATTCCATTTGTAGTAAAAGATTCAGTAATTACAATATATGACCATTGGGCAAGTCAAGATATATTAGCATATTTAAGAATTGGTATTAATCCAAAATCAAATAAAGATTGGCTAAGAATTATAAATAAACCCTTTAGATATATATCCAAAGACAGTGTAAATATGGTTAAGGATGAAAAAGATTTTATAACAGCATTAATAAATAAGTGTAATCTTCATCCTAAACAGGTTAAAACAATAAATGATTTGGAAATAGATTTAAGTTATTTAAATACTTTAAATCCTAAAAACGCAATATCTTATATTAGAACTAGCCTTGATTATGATAGATACGTTTTAGATTATTGCAGTAATAGAAAAATAAAGACTAACGGACTTGTAGAGATATTAAATGAACTTGAGAGTTCAGCTACTAATTTTAATACTCTGACAGAATTTTTAGAGCATATTGATAGGGTAAAGACTGAGTTAATGGAAAATAACAAGAATAAGCAGACTGAGGGTGTTATATTTACAACTATGCATAGTGCAAAAGGATTAGAATTTAGAAATGTTTATATTATAGGTGTGAATGAAGGAACAATACCTCATGAAAAATCATATGATATTTGTAAGGAAGAGAAAAAAGAAGAACAATTAGAAGAAGAAAGAAGACTTATGTATGTTGCTATTACAAGAGCTGAAGAAAAATTATGTATAAGCTCTACCTTAAATAAGTATGGCAAGAAAGTTGATAAATCATTATTTATCAATGATATAAAATCGCCAACAAAAAAAGAAATTGATAGTATTGGTGTAGGGGATAAGGTATATCATAAAAAATTTCATGAAGGAGAAATAATTAAAAAAGATGGAATTATGTTTACAATAAAGTTTAAAGATAGAGAGCGAATCTTAGATTTGAAAACTTGTTTATTGAAGAATATAATTTATATTATTTAATTTAGAATTTAAACTTAGATAGGCAGATAATAGATTATTTATAGGTATAGACTAGCAAGAAGTATATTATTTATGTGTAAGGCAAAGAGATAGGTATAAAATGTATTATTTATAATTACTAAAAAGTGAAATAAACGCTTAATATATTATTTATAGTTGTTTAGAAATAGCAACAATGTTAAATATATTATTTAGTATTATCTAAAAGATAGTTAAAAATATGAAAGATGCTATTTATGATTATACAAAGAGTCTCAATAAATATACACTGTAGTATTCAAATAATTTACAAGTAAAAATTATTAAAAAATAAAAAACTTATTGACAAAAATATTATAAGGAAGTACAATTGTATTAACAATTTAAGGAAACAAATCCAGTGATAGAGAAAGTAGCATATATGGATTTACAGCGAGTTAGGGGTTGGTGTAAGCCTAGCAATGAAGTCTATGTGAAGAGAGCTCTGGAGGAGATTATCAGAAATTTTAGTATGATAATTGGTTTGCCCGCCTTAAGGGATTGAGAGGATAAGTACTTACTTATCAAAAAGAGTGGTAACGCGGATATAATTCGTCTCTTAGCTGTAAAGCTAAGGGACTTTTTTGATTTAAAAATCAAAATATCCATACGGCTTAAAGGCTAACATTCACAAATTTTGAAAGCAATATAAGTATTTATCAATAAGAGTGGTAACGCGGTAAAGTCGTCTCTTAGTCATTAAAGACTGAGAGACTTTTTTTGTAACTCGAAACATTTAAGTATTAAAATCTGAGGGAAATTATAATTAAAAGAGAGGGGTAATTAAAATGAAAGTATTTAAAAAATTATTAAGTTTAGGATTAGTATTAGGATTAACATTATCACTAGTAGGATGTAGTGGTGGAGAAGAAAAGACAAAATTAGAACAAATAAAAGAAAGTGGAAAATTGGTTGTTGGTACTAGTGCAGAATTTCCTCCATTTGAATTCCATAAGGTAGTAGATGGAAAAGATTCAATAAAAGGATTCGATATAATGTTGGCTGAAGAATTTGCAAAGGAGCTTGGTGTAAAGGTTGAAATTAAGGATATGTCATTTGATGGATTGGTAGGTGCTTTAAATGCAGACCAAGTTGATATTATTCTTGCAGGTATGTCTCCAACACCAGATAGAGAAAAGAGTATTGATTTCTCCGAATTATATTATTTAAGTAGAAATGCAGTTATAGTTAAAGATGCAGATATGGACAAAGTAAAAACTGAAGATGATTTAAAGAAACTTAGAGTTGGAGTTCAAGCAGGAAGTATCCAAGAAGAGTATGTAGTTAACACTTTAAAAATGACAACTACAAAATCTTTAAAAGCAATACCTGATTTAATTACAGAATTAAAAAATGGAAACATAGATGCAGTTGTCACTAATGAAGCAGTTTCTCTAATAAATGTTAAAAAATATGATGGAATAAAAGTGGCAAATACTGAAATTGGGAAAGATGTAACAGAAGGTATGGCAGCAGCAATCAAAAAAGCTGACAACAACAAAGACTTTATAGAATTATTAAATAAAAAGATAAAAGAATTACAAGATGGTAAGAAGATAGAAGAGTTTTTAAATGAAGCATCTGCTGAAGCTGCTTCAAATTAGTAAGAAAGTTATGTGGGAGATGAAATTATGAGTTTAGATTTTAGTTTTTTAAGTAAATTTGGGACTTCTTTTTTGGAAGGAACAGGTGTGACAGTATCAATTTCTCTTGTGGCATTATGCTTTGGATTTATAATAGGTATAATTATCTGTATGGCAAAAATATCAAAGAGCAAAGTATTAAGAACAATATCATCAATCTATATAGAGGTTTTAAGAGGGACACCATTATTAGTACAGATATATATAGTATGGTTTGGATTACCTCAATTAGGAATAAGATTCCCTATGTTGTTTGGTATACCAAGTGAATTCATAGCTAGTGCATTTGCATTATCAGTAAATTCTGGTGCATATGTGGCAGAGATACTAAGATCAGGTATACAATCAGTTGATAATGGACAAATGGAAGCAAGTAGATCGTTAGGATTAAATTATTGGTCAACTATGAGATATATAATAATACCTCAAGCTATAAAAAATATATTACCTTCATTAGCAAATGAGTTTATTACACTTGTAAAAGAATCTTCAATAATATCTGTAATAGGAGTTGTTGAAATAATGCGTACTGCTGATATAGTAAAAAATGCAGCATTTAGAGCATTAGAGCCATTAATAGTAGCAGCAGCAATTTACTTTGTTATAACATTTACTCTATCAAGATTAGTTGGATTATTAGAAAAGAAACTATCTGTGTCTAACTAGATGAGAGCATGTTTAGCATTTAGGGAAAACATAGAATAGTAAAAAGGAAAGTGATAATATGATTACAATAAAAAATTTAAGTAAATCTTTTGGAGATTTAAATGTATTAAAAAATATAGACTTAGAAATCGATAAAGGCGAAATAATGGTTATAGTAGGTCCAAGTGGTTCTGGTAAAAGCACTCTTCTTAGATGCATGAATTTACTAGAGATACCTACAGGTGGAGAGATAATATTTGAAGGAAAAAATTTGGTTGATAAAAAAACTAATATTGATGAGGTTAGACAAAATATAGGTATGGTGTTTCAGAACTTTAATTTATTCCCACATAAGACTATTTTAGATAATATAACATTAGCACCAATTAAATTAAAAAAGATGAGCAAGGAAGAAGCAGAAAAAAAAGCAGAAGTTTTGTTGAGTAGAGTTGGTCTTTTAGATAAAAAAGATTCATATCCATCACAATTATCTGGAGGACAAAAGCAAAGAATAGCAATAGCCAGAGCACTTGCTATGGAACCAGATATGATGCTATTTGATGAGCCGACATCTGCCCTTGACCCAGAAATGGTAAACGAAGTTTTGGATGTTATAAAAGAACTTGCTAAAGAAGGTATGACAATGGCGATTGTGACCCATGAGATGGGATTTGCTAAAGAAGTTGCAGATAGAGTTATTTTTATAGATGGAGGAAGTATACTTGAAGATAATTCTCCACAAGAAGTTTTTGGAAATCCAAAACATGAAAGAACTAAATCATTTTTAGCAAAAGTGTTATAATATATAAAAAGGATGTTATTGATATTAGAAATTCAATACATCCTTTTTTAGTGATAACTATTAGAAGTTTAAAATTAAAATTATATTAATATTAACTTTATTTTTCTGAATTTTTGCAGAAAAAAAGAGCTCGGGGTAAGCTCTTTTTTTCCACCGGATTAATTTCCGTTACTAATCCGATTTTTAATAAATATAAAATATATCCTTATGAAAGGGTATTGGGAATAGATATATTAACTAACTAGGGTTACCAGGGGGATAACCTTAATTTATTATAACAAAATGCGACACAAAAATCAATATTTTTTTTAATATAAATTATAAAAGTTATTTTTATAACAAGTAAGCTTATAAAATTAACTTTTATAGTAAAAATAAGTACATGTATAAAATAATATATTTATTTTATATAATATATTATTTTATCATATATTGTATTTTATAATATATTTTTGTAGGGTATAGTATAAGTATATTATATTTTACTATAAAAATTTATAATAAAGTGAAAAAACTAGCTTTTCATGAAATTATATTTTATAATTCAAGAGTGTCTTTTTAATAAAGATTAACAAAAAAAATATTATAATTAGTGGTATAATAGTTAGAGTTGAAGATTTTAAATAAAGGTAGGTGTAATTAAGTTGGAAATATACTTAGACAATAGCGCAACTACAAAACCTTATCAAGAAGTTATAGATAAAATGGTTTATGCACTTAATACGGAATATGGAAATCCTTCTTCTATCCATAGAAAAGGTATAGAAGTTGAAAAAGGGATAAAAGAAGTAAGACAGGATATAGCTAAATCTCTAGGAGTGAAAGAGAAGGAGATTTATTTTACATCAGGTGGTACAGAGTGTAATAACACTATAATAAGAGGTATTGCCAATCTAAATAAAAAGAGAAAAAATCATATAATATCTACTAATATAGAACATCCTTCTGTTTTAAATACATTAAAAGATTTAGAAGAAGATGGTTTTGAAGTAACTTACTTAGAGGTCGGAAAAGATGGAAAAATAAATATAGAAGATTTAAAAAATGCGATAAAGTCAACTACATGTTTAGTAAGTATAATGCATGTCAACAATGAAATAGGAACTATACAGCCAATAGGTGAAGTTGGAAAGTGTTTGAAAGGTTTAAAAGAAAAGATTTATTTCCATGTTGATGCTATTCAATCGTATGGAAAAATTAACTTTAGACCATCTAAATACAGTATAGATTTTATGAGTGTAAGTGCACATAAATTCCATGGTCCAAAAGGGATTGGATTTATGTATATAAAAGAAAGTAATCGTCTTAAGCCTATGTTAACAGGTGGTGGTCAGGAACTTGGAATTAGGTCGGGAACAGAAAATGTGCCTGGAATATACGGTCTTGGAGAAGCTGTTAGAATACTAAACAAAGATTTAGATGCTGTTATTTCGAAAGTAAATAACTTAAAAAATACATTAAAAAACGAAATAATTGACAATATAGAAGATATAAAAATTAATTCTCCAGAAGATGGAGTATGTCATATATTGAATGTATCATTTATAGGGACAAAAGGAGAAGTTTTACTTCATTATTTAGAGCAAAAGGGTATTTATGTATCAACTGGGTCTGCATGCTCTTCTAAGAAGAAGAGGAGTCATGTATTAAATGCTATAGGTCTTACAAATGAAGAGATAAATGGGACAATAAGATTTAGTTTATCTGATATGAATACAGAAGAGGAAATGTCAGAAGCTGTGAGAGTTTTGAAAGAATCAATTTGTGACTTAAGGTCAATAATGAAAAGAAAATAGATAATACTGTATAAATAGTGAGACTAAATTAGTTTAAGAGGTGAAAAGGTGTATAATATATTAATAGTAAAGTATGGAGAAATTGGCGTAAAAGGAAAGAATAGATATATATTTGAGAATAGGCTTATAAGAAATATAAGAAATATGTTAAAGCCAATTGGCAAATTTAATGTGTATAAGGAATATGGAAGAATATATGTTGATTTAGAAGATTATGATTATGAAGAAGTAATTGAAGAAGTTAGAAAAGTATTTGGAATAGTGGGTGTATGCCCTGGAGTAAGAGCTAAAAAAGATTATGATACATTAAAAGAAATAGCTTTAGAAATGTTAGAAGAAAAAATAGATGCTGGATATAAAACTTTTAAGGTAGAGTCAAGAAGAGGAGATAAGTCTTTTGGGTTGACTTCTCAAGAAATGAGTATGGATATAGGTGGATACTTATTATCAAAGGTAGGAGATAAGATTAATGTTGATGTAAGAAATCCAGAAGTTAAAATAAAGTGTGAATACAGAGAATTCCATACTATGGTCTATAGTGACACTATACCTGGATATGGTGGATTGCCACTTGGAACGAATGGTAGAGCTATGTCTCTTTTATCAGGAGGTATAGACAGCCCAGTGGCTACATGGATGGTTGCAAAAAGAGGTATGGAAGTAGAGGCAGTTCACTTCCACAGTTATCCATTTACAAGTGAAAGGTCACAGGAAAAGGTTAAGGATTTAGCTAAAATACTGGCAAAATATTGTGGTAGAGTAAGACTTCATAAAGTTAACATATTAGAAATACAAAAGGCAATCGGTGAGAATTGTAATGAAGAAGAAGCTACTATTCTTTCAAGGAGATTTATGATGAGAATAGCACAGAGACTTTCTGAAAAAAGACATTGTGATGCTTTAATTACAGGAGAAAGTATTGGTCAGGTTGCATCTCAAACTATACAAGGACTTACTTGTACTAATGCTGTTGTAGATTTACCAGTATTTAGACCGCTTATAGCAATGGATAAATCAGATATAGTTGATATAGCTAAAAAAATAGGGACTTTTGAAACGTCTATAATGCCTGAAGAAGATTGTTGTAGTGTGTTTTCTCCTAGAAAGCCTGTCACTAAACCTAGATTAGAGAAAATAGAAAAATCTGAAACAGCACTTGATATTGAAAGACTAGTACAGGATGCTATTGACAAAATAGAAGTAGAGGATATTGAGTTTTAGTAGGCAAGTTATTTAATTCTTAAGTTGAATATTAAGTATATTAGGAGCTCTCTTGAAGGGTATTATGTAGATAATTTATTAATATGTAGTATTTAAAATAAGTACTATAATTTTATTTAATGGGAATGATTATTATGAATAAAAAGGGTTTTACATTACTTGAATTATTGGTTGTTATATCTATAATAGGGATTTTAGTTATAGTTGCAGTTCCAGCATTATTTAGAAATACAGAAAAAAATAAAACAGTTACATTTCTTTCTAATAGAGAAAACATAAAGTCTCAAATTGTTATTGCAATGGATGAAAAACCAAGTAAAGACAAGAATGAAGTTATAAAAGATGTATTAAAAAACAAAGATGGGAAGCACTTTGAAACAGAACCAAAGTGTAAGTCAGGTGGAATATATTCAGCATAGTTTGATGATGGTTATGATGGAATAACTCCAGGAGTTTCAAATGGTAATGATGATTTTAGAAAATATTTATTAGATAACAAATATAAAAATGGATGGAGTCCTTTAAATTAATATAGAATACTCCATTAATCTGGTATTGATTAAACTATAGAAAAGAGTAGTTTCTATAGATAACTAATACCAGATTTTCATTTATATGTACGATTAAAACATATATCGAAAAGTTTATACTTTCAAGTCTTCACATGTAAACTAAAAATAATTATAATAAGAATATAGAGAAATTTAATTACAACATTAATTTTCTAAAGATTTAGTATTTATACTAAAAAATACATAAAAAGGGGAATAGATATGATTAATAATTTTCAAGATAACCAAACAATAAAATTAATACAAAGTCGTAGAAGTATACGAAAATTTACAACAGAACAAATTAGTGATGAACAACTAAACACATTGTTACACTGTGCATTTGTAGCACCTTCAGGATGCAATAAACAGCCTTGGCATATAACCGTTGTACAAGACCAAAAACTTTTAAAAGAGATTAGCGATGATACTCTATCTAGAATTCATGAAGTTAGTAATGTTGAGATAAATAAAAACTTTAAGTTATTTTATGGTGCACCAACTGTTTTATTTATTTCTTATGATGAAAATAATTCATGGGCTCCATATGATATAGGAATACTTACAGGGAATATAACAACAGCTGCACAAGCACTAGGGCTTGGAAGTTGTGTAATAGGAATGGTTAGAGGATTGTTTACACCTGTTGAGCAAGGGGATATTGTAGGTCTTGTGAGTGTGTTGGATAAGGAAGATGTAAAAGAATCAGAGTCGATAAAGATGAAGTTTGATACAAATAAAAAATACAGAGAACTACTGGATATACCAGAAGGATATTCTGTACCATTTGGTATTGCTGTTGGTGTTCCAGATGGGAATCTACCAAAGGCTAGAGATGTAGTTTATAAAGTTTCTAGAGTTTAGACTAAAGTATTGCAATAATAAATCAATTACTTAAAAAATTAAAACCAGTAATATTAAAATAAATTAATGGAACAAGAAGTCACTTAAAAAGTAATCTAAATTTTTCTTTGTAAAATAATTAAATAAAGAATAAGGTAATAAGTACTTTATTTATTATCTGATTCTTTATTATTTTTGCTTTGTAAAATGATAAAAATAAGAATTAAGTGTGATAAAATAGAGAACAAATGTGTTAGTTTTAAGTATGTGATATAAAATTTATCAAAGTTAAAAGACTTTAAGATATGTTTTCAGTATACTGGAAAAAATGTCAAAATATTGAAATAAAGAAAAAATAGTGGTATAATGAGAAAAAAAGTAACCATTAGTTGTAAACAAGTAACTTTTTGTTGAAATTGATATATTTTTTTAAGATTATCTACGTTAATAATCAAATTTATGAACATTTATTTATTTTTTATGTTAGAATATTTCTTAGAAATAAAATACTTCTTAGTTTACTTTGATATGTATATTTGATATGTATATTTTTATAGCTATTTTATTATAAAAAAAAGAACCATTTTACAACAAATGGAAACTATGGAAGTAATAATTAAGATAAAAGAAGTAATAATTTAAAATAAAAAATATTATTTTATATTGATAAACATTGAGATTCTAACTTGTAGTGTAATCGTATTTTTTACTAATTCTTACAAAATCAATAAATACAAGGATATCTATTTTAAAGTACATAAATCTGTAAAATCCAGAAAGCAGTTTTTAAATTATGTATTTTTATTCTATAATAATAAAATATTTAATATTCTACTTTGTAAAACATTAATATTTTTATATAAATTTCAAATATATTTTCTAGTGGACTATAAGTAAATAGAATGTTAAACGTAATATAAAAAATTCGATTTTTAAGTTAGGCTTTACAATAGATTAACCAAATTCTAAATAGATAGTTTGAGAAACTATAAAATAAAGTTTGGAAAATCTATTTAAAATAAAAATCATTATAGGGGGATTCTTATATGAAACACAGGTTAAGAAAATTAGCATCATTTATTTTGATGACAACTTTAGTTGCTAGTGTAGCAATACCATCATATGCACAGGCTTTGCCAGATAAAAATAGTAATGTAGCACAACAATTTGCAGAGAGAAGATATGATATGAATGGAAGGTATCAAGTAGATTTTCGTGCAAATATGGGTAGTGGATATGTAACAATTTTTTCATTGTTTGTACCAAGTGGTGGAAAATCATTAAATGTAAAGTATGTATGGGGAACTGATCCAAAGGGTGGTTCTCAAGAGGGGTGGATATTACAAATTAATGGAGAAAAAGTTTCGACTATTTATGGAACAAGCTATGGATTTCCAAATGGGATACCATCTGCAGGTATAACAGGAAGTCAGATGATGGGAGTTTATTCTTTTGTGACAAATCGAGATATGTCTGGTGTAAATTGGAGCTATACATCACCTAATACAGGTAGTGGAGGAGCTACAAAAATATCATATGCATCTACTGAGATTTCAGATGCAAAACTTTCTCTTAAAGTTAATTATAAAGATAAAGAAACAGGAGCTATAGTTGCATCATATCCAGCTAAAGTGCCTGCTAAATATGGAAACAGTACAGTTGTGGCTGATACGGCACAAATTCCTGCAGGATATAAATTGAATCCCACAAGCCAATCTAAAGTGGTAAATCTTACTCAAAATGGTGTTAATCCAAATGAAGTTAATTTTACAGTAAGTCCTGATAAGGCAGGAGTGCCAGAAGAAAATCGTGTCCTTATAGTTGGATTTAAAGATAAAGATGGAAATAAGGTTGGAAGTACTTATATAGAAGAAATTCCAGATATATTAGGTTCGCATGATGTAGTACCAAATAAATCAAAAGTACCTAATGGTTATAAGCTTGATCCTTCTAATCAAACTCAAACTGTAAATCTTCAACCAACAGGTCTTGATAAGGGTGTTGTTTATTTTACAGTAAGCCCTGATATTCCACTTGTAAATCGTGTAGTTACAGTTAACTTTAAAGATAAAGATAGTGGAGCAATAATAGGTGACCCATATACAGTTACACTACCAGCTAAATATGGAAATCATAGAGTTGAATCTGATTCTAAAAAAGTGCCAGATGGATATGTACTTAATCCAGATAATCAATTTGAGATGGTAAATCTTAGTGTAAATTCTCTTGTACCAGATACAGTTTACTTTACAGTAAGTAAGATGCCTTCAGAGGCAGAACGTACTTTAACAATTGGATTTAAGGATAAAGATGGTAATGTAGTTGGAGGTACATATACAGAGGTTGTTAACGCTGTATTTGGAGACCATACTATAACTCCAGATTCTACAAAAGTACCAAATGGATATAAATTAAATCCAGCAAGTCAATCTCAAACAGTTACACTTAATTCTTCTGGAATTAATCCAAATACAATTTATTTTACCGTAGCTGAAAAAACTTACAGAGTAGTTTATGATGCAAATTTTCCAGCAGGAGTAGCAGTTTCTGGCTCAGCTCCATATGATCCAACAAAATATAAAAAAGGAGAGACTGTAACAATTTTAGGAAATACTGGTAGTCTTACTGCTGATACTTATACATTTTTAGGTTGGAGTACAGTTAAAAATGATGCATCAACAATTGTATCTGGAACAATTACTATGAGAGAAAGTAATATCATCTTGCATGCTGTATGGCAAAAAAATTAATACTATAAGTTAACATTATAACTCATAATCTTAATTTAATATGATTGATATTTAGATAATGAGAATGAATTAATAGACATAAGAAATACTGATATATATTTTATCAGTATTTCTTTATTCTAATAAATCTTTATTATTTATTAAAAAATGTTTAATCTTTATAAGAATGAAAATGAATAGGAGGTACTAATGAATCAGAATTTAAAAAAATTAACAACATGTATACTTGCGCTTGCTATAATTTCTTTAAACTATTCAAGCGTTTTTGCTGAGAATGATTTAAGTAAAATGCTTAATAAGTCAATTCATGGTAAAACTTTGAGACGAGATAATTATGTTACAATAACTTATGACGAAAATGGAGCTACTGGTGGAACAATAAACAAAGCAGATTATTCTTCTGGAACTCTTGCACCTGGTGCAGTAATAAGTGGTCCACAAGTATATGATATTGATGATGTTGATAACGCTATGTTAGCAGTAAGTAAAAATCTTATAAGACAAAATTATCATACTGGAGGGTGGAGTCTTTCAAGGGATCATCTATCTAGTTCCACTAGCCCATATGCAGATGGGTCGATTATATTTTCAACTAATCTTAGAGGTAATGTAACTTTGTATGCTGCTTGGTTCCCAAATTTTATACAAGTGAACTACTATGGAAATGGGAATGATTCAGGTAGTGCACCATTAGATTCAAAAAAGTATGGTAATAATGAGAAGTTAACAATTAAGGGGAATGAAGGTAATCTTAAAAAAACAAATTATAAACTTGTAAGATGGAATACAAAAGCTGATGGTACAGGAAAATCATATGAATTAAATTCAGCTTTTGATGTTAATTTATCACAATTTAGTGATCTTAACATAAATCTTTATGCACAATGGGAGTATGATTTACACTTGGATGGGAATGGAGGAGCAGGTACAAATCCAGATTTACCAAAGCCGGGAGAAGACAATAAATTCCCAGGTCAAGGTGGACTTGTTAATGGCGATAAAGAATTTATAGGGTGGAATACAAAAGAAGATGGAAGTGGAACATCTTTCAAAGAAGGTGATGTTATTCCTTCAAGTATAGCAGGAAATACAATATATGCGCAATGGGGATATAAATTAGACTATAACTTAAATGGAGGAACAGGAACTATACCAGAAGAAAAACATAAAGAAGGTACTGAAGTAACTGTTACAAGTCAGAAACCATCTAAATCTGGGGCAATATTTAAGGGATGGAATACAAAAAATGATGGTAAAGGTACTTCATACAAAGATGGGGATAAATTTAACCTTACAAAAAACACAACTTTATATGCCCAATGGAAAGAAGAATGTAGAGTAACATATGATGAAAATGGAAGTACCGGAACAGCTCCAGTAGACAATAATATCTATGGAGAAGGCGATGAAGTTACTGTACTTGGAGATAATGGTTTAGTAGCACCTGCTGGTAAAAGTGGAAATTTCTACTGGAGCACAAAAGCAGATGGTACAGGTAGCAGATATAAAGATGGAGAGAAGTTTAATATAAAAGACAAAAATACGATTCTTTATGCATTTTGGACAGATAAATGCAGAGTTAAATACGATGCTAATGGTGGGCAAGGTGATGTACCAGAAGATGAACTACTTGATAAAAACACTAGTACAACTGTAAAAGGAAATACAGGAAATCTTAATAGAGATGGGTATAAATTTATAGGATGGAACACAAAACAAGATGGAAGTGGAACTTCATATAAAGGTGATGGAAGTGATACACTTAATGTTGATGATAATATAGTACTTTATGCTCAATGGGAGAAGATACCTGATAATCAAGGTGGTAATGATAATTCAGGTGGAAGTAACAATGGAAATAGTGGTGGTTCATCTATTGATACAACTACTCCATCAGTAGAAAATTTAACAGGTGATGACAGATACGAAACTGCTACAAGAATAAGTAAAAGAGGTTTTGAGTCGGCTGAAAATGTAATACTGGTAAATAGTACATCAATTCCAGATGCTCTATCAGCAACTCCATTTTCATATACTAAAAATGCGCCTATTTTATTAACTGAAAAAGATAAATTAAATGTAAAGACAGAAGAAGAGATAAAAAGATTAAAAGCAAAAAATATTTATATAATAGGTGGAGAAAATACATTAAGTTCTGATTTAGAAAAAGAATTAAAATTAAAAGGCTTTACTATTATAAGAATAGGTGGAGTAGATAGATATTTAACTTCTCTAAGAATTGCTAAAGAAATAGATAAAATAATAGATTTAGAAGAAGTATTTGTAGCTAATGGACAGACTGGATTAGCGGATGCTATAAGTGTTGGTGGTATTTCAGCACAAAATAAAACTCCAATAATTCTTACAAATGTAAAAAATGACATAACTCCTATTAAAAAATTTATAGATGATGAAGAAATATCAAAATCTTATATTATAGGAGGAGAAACTTCTTTACCAAAGTCTATAGAAAAACAATTTCCAAATCCAAAGAGAATAGGTGGAGAAGATAGAAATAAAACAAATTCAAAAGTAATAGAAGAGTTTTATAAGGATAAAGAATTAAGAAATCTTTATGTAACAAAAAATGGAATTTTAAGAGAAGATGATTTAATAGATGCTTTAACAGTAGGTGTTTTAGCAGGTAAAAATAAATCACCAGTAATGATTGTAGAAAAATCACTTGATGAGTCTCAAAAAAACTTAGTTAAGAGTAAGAAATTTGATAAGATAACTAAGGTAGGAGGCAATGGAAACGAAGATGTATTTGATGAGATAAAAAAATTAGTAAAATAGTATAATCTAAATAAGAATATTTTATTGATTAAACTACACCAATAATAATATTATAACCCTACTCTATTTTTATTATAAGTAGGGTTATAATATTATTACAAAGTACCCTATTTTGTTATGCTTTTTATAAATGTTAATATATGCTAACTATTGTATACTTTCACTCCAAATTTAGAGATTATTTCACTAGCTCTTTTGACATCTTCCTTAGTAGCATCAGGAACATTTTTTAGTTCATAATCAAGACCTAAATTTTCCCATTTGTGTATTCCCATAGAATGGTATGGTAGCAATTCAAATCTTTCCACATTTTTCAATGTAGCTACAAATTGACCTAGTTTTTCTAAATTATCTACATCATCAGTAATGCCAGGAACTAAAACATGTCTTATCCATACAGGAATATTTCTTGCTTCTAAGTGTCTAGCAAGTTTTAAAGCTTTATCCATGCCAACACCAGTCAAATCAATAGATTTTTCTTCAACCATATGTTTTAAATCAAGTAAAACCAAATCAGTATTATCTAAAATTGGGTCTATAGTTTCTATATCTACAAATCCAGATGTATCTAGGCAAGTGTGTATATCATTTTCTTTTGCTTTTTTAAATAATTCACTTAAAAATTCTGGCTGAAGAGTGGATTCACCGCCAGAGGCAGTTATACCTCCACCAGAAAACTTCATAAAAGAAGTATACTTAAGAGCATCCGTTATTATTTCGTCAACTGTATATTCTTTTCCTGATTTAATATCCCATGTATCCCTATTATGGCAGTATTTGCATCTAAGAGGACACCCCTGAAAAAATAATATATATCTTATTCCTGGCCCATCTACAGTACCAAACGTTTCTATAGAATGTATATTTCCCTTAACCATAGAGTTCACCTCACAATATATTTTAATAACCTTATCAATAGTTATAATATTTCTCTAAAAAAGGCTATCTTATACCAGAAATAATTCAAATATAAGATAGCCTTTTATTTTTATTTTCTACACAGCAGTAATCTTAGCTAAAGTATAAAAATTTAAAAACTAAGCCATTTTACCGTGGAATGTTCTGTTTATAACATCTAATTGTTGCTCTCTAGTTAATTTTATGAAGTTAACAGCATATCCAGATACTCTTATAGTTAATTGTGGATATTCTTCTGGATGTTCCATAGCATCTTCTAAAGTAGCTCTATCAAATACATTTACATTTAAGTGATGAGCATTTTGAGCGAAGTATCCATCCATCATTGCAGAAAGATTATTTATTCTTTCAGTCATGTCTTTTCCTAAAGCAGCAGGTACTATAGAGAAAGTATTAGATATACCATCTTGAGCATGCTCATATGGTAACTTAGCAACTGAAGATAATGAAGCTAAAGCACCGTTAGTGTCTCTACCATGCATTGGGTTAGCACCAGGAGCAAATGGAGCACCAGCTCTTCTACCATCTGGTGTATTACCAGTTTTCTTACCATAAACAACATTTGAAGTTATTGTAAGTATAGATTGAGTTGGATAAGAATTTCTATAAGTTTTATTCTTTCTTATTTTATTCATAAAGCTTTCAACTAAATCTACAGCTATACTATCAACTCTATCATCATTGTTTCCGTATTTTGGATAATCTCCTTCTATTTCAAAATCAACAGCTATTCCTTGTTCATTTCTAATAGTTTTAACCTTAGCATGTTTTATAGCAGATAATGAATCTGCACAAACTGATAATCCAGCCATACCACAAGCCATAGTTCTAAATATATCTCTATCATGTAATGCCATTTCTAATGCTTCATAAGAATATTTATCATGCATATAATGTATTACATTTAAAGTATTTACATATAATGTTGCTAACCAATCAGTGAATGGTTCAAACTTACTCATAACTTCATCATAATCTAAGTACTCAGAAGTTATAGGCTCAAATCTTGGTCCAACCTGAACACCAGATTTCTCATCTACACCACCATTTATAGCGTATAATAAAGTTTTAGCTAAGTTAACTCTAGCTCCGAAGAACTGCATTTGTTTACCAATTCTCATTGCAGATACACAACAAGCTATACCATAGTCATCTCCCCAGTATGGTCTCATTAAATCATCATTTTCATACTGTACTGAACTTGTATCTATAGATACTTTAGAACAGAAGTCTTTAAATCCTTGAGGTAATTTAGTTGACCATAGAACTGTTAAGTTTGGTTCTGGAGAAGGTCCTAATGTATACAGTGTGTTTAACATTCTAAATGAGTTTTTAGTAACTAATGTTCTACCATCTATTCCCATACCTCCTATACACTCAGTTACCCAAGTTGGGTCTCCAGAGAATAGGTTGTTGTAATCAGGAGTTCTTAGGAATTTAACCATTCTTAATTTCATAACAAAATGGTCCATATACTCTTGTAATTCTTCTTCTGTTACGATTCCAGCTTTTAAATCTCTTTCAAAGTATATATCTAAGAAAGTAGATGTTCTACCTAAAGACATAGCAGCACCATTTTGGTCTTTAACAGCACCTAAATAACCGAAGTATAACCATTGTACAGCTTCTTTTGAGTTAGTTGCTGGTTTTGATATATCAAATCCATAAGACTCAGCCATCTTTTTAAGTTCATTTAAAGCTGATATTTGCTCAGTTATTTCTTCTCTTAATCTGATAACCTCTTCATCCATGCAAGAAACTTCTAATGATTTCTTTTGCTCATTTTTATCTTCTATTAAGGCATCAACACCGTATAAGGCAACTCTTCTGTAGTCACCAATTATTCTACCTCTACCATAAGCATCTGGAAGACCTGTTATTATACCAGATTTTCTAGCAGCTCTCATTTCTGGAGTGTAAACATCAAAAACTCCTTGATTATGTGTTTTTCTGTATTTAGTGAATATATCTTTTATTTCTGGGTCTAATTCATATCCAAAAGCATCACATGAATTCTCAACCATTTTGATACCACCATATGGCATAACAGCTCTTTTTAAAGGGGCATCCGTTTGTAATCCAACTATTGTTTCTAATCCTTTATCTAAATATCCTGGAGCATAAGCAGCTATTCCAGAAATAGTTTTTGTATCAACATCTAAAGTACCACCATTTTCTCTTTCTTTTTTAAATAAGACCATTGCTTTGTCCCATAACTTTTTAGTGTTTTCAGTAGCACCAGCTAAGAAAGAGTCATTTCCTTCATATGGAGAATAGTTTAATTGTATGAACTCTCTAACGTTTATTTCTTTAGTCCATCTTCCTGTTTTAAATCCTTGCCATGCATTCATTGAGTATTTCCTCCTTAGATTTAAATGATAAATAATATTGTTAAAATTAATTTTTATATACTTAATTTATTTTATATATTTTTTTAAAAATATATTTTCTAATATAATAATAACATATTCTTCGTATCCTGTATACACAAAAAATAAAAAATTGTCGTTTTTAAGTATAAAACAAATTATATGTTAATAATGTGATGAAATTATACCCATATATAAATAAAATGAAACAAATAAATAACTAATTGAGGAGAGAGTATTTTTTATTTTGGGTTTGGACTAAATAAATTTTATTATAGAAAAAAGAAAAAGCATACATCTTCACAAATTGAATATTTATTTAATAGGGGGAGGTGATATATTGTTTATCACAGTGATATTATTTTTAGTAGGTTTCCTATTAATTACTAAAGGCGCAGATATCTTTATAAATTGTACTGTAGAGATAGGTAGAAAAACGAACATATCAGAAATTATACTTGGAGCAACTATTGTTAGTTTTGCGACCACATTACCTGAATTTACAGTGTCTCTACTTGCTTCTATTGATGGTCACACTACAATGAGTTTAGGAAATGCAGTTGGTTCTATAATATGTAATACAGGATTAGCATTAGGGTTGGTTGTTTTTATAAGTCCATTTAATGTAGATAAAAAAATGTTTTTTTCTAAGTCTTTACTATTAATAGTATCCGTTATAGTTTTAATTTTATTGGGTCTAGATGGAGTTATAACAAGAGGGGATTCGTTGTTACTTATAATAATATTAATCTTTTATATGGTTAATAATTATAGAAGTGTCGTTGGAAAATCAAATACTAAAAATAGAAATATTAAAAATAATACTATTAAAGACACATCTACTAAAAAGGGTAAGAATTATAGAGGTTTTTCTGTATTAGAAATTGTAAAAATACTATTACTTTTTGCTACAGGTTTGATAATGATGATAATAGGTTCACAAATCCTTATAGAAAGTGGAGTAAAAATAGCGAGTTTTTTAAATATACCTCAAGGTATAGTAAGTTTGACTATAATAGCACTTGGAACTTCTCTGCCAGAAATAGTTTCATCAATCACGGCTATAAGAAAAAATCATCATGAAATATCAGTAGGGAATATTTTGGGTGCAAACATATTGAATATAGTGTCAGTAATAGCTGTGTCAGCAATACCAAATAACATACCGATACTATCTCAAAATAGAAAATTGGATATACCATTTATGATATTATTACTATTAATAGTAATAATACCAACACTTAAATCGAATAGACTTAGTAGAATACAGGGTATATTGATGTTATTCACATATTTTCTGTACATATCAATTTTGTATTTCATGTATATTATTTAACTATACTGTTTAAAATATTAATTGCAGAATATCCTAAAAAAGTGTATAATGGATAGGTTAAGATTAATTGATAACGGAGAGGAATAATATATGAATATAACAAAGTTTGAAGATTTACCAATAAGTGAGGGAATAAAAAAAGCAATAGCTGAAATGGGGTTTGAAGAACCATCTCCTATACAAGCACAGTCTATACCTGCGATTTTGTCAGGTAAAGACGTTATAGGACAAGCTCAAACTGGTACGGGAAAAACAGCCGCTTTTAGTATACCTATACTAGAAACAATAGACCCAAATAATAGAAGTTTACAAGCTGTAGTACTTTGCCCAACAAGAGAGCTTGCAATACAAGTATCAACAGAAATAAGAAAATTAGCTAAATATTCGCACGGAATAAAGACATTACCTATATATGGTGGTCAGCCAATAGATAGACAAATAAAATCTCTAAAGAGTGGTGTGCAAGTTGTGATAGGTACACCAGGACGTACAATAGACCATATAAATCGTAAAACATTAAAAATGGATAATGTAAAAATGATTATATTAGATGAAGCAGATGAAATGCTAGATATGGGATTTAGAGAAGATATAGAAATGATTTTAAGTAAGATTCCAGAAGAAAGACAAACAACTTTCTTTTCAGCTACTATGCCAAGAGGTATTTTGGAATTAACTAAGAGATATCAAAAAGACCCAGAACATATAAAAGTTGTTAGAAAAGAACTTACAGTTTCAAATACAAAGCAATATTATATAGAAACTAGGTCATCAAATAAACTAGAAGTATTATGTAGATTAGTTGATGTATATGACCCTAAATTATCTGTTGTTTTCTGTAATACTAAGAGAAAAGCAGATGAATTGGTAGGAGATTTACAGGCAAGAGGATATTTTGCAGATGCATTACATGGTGATTTAAAGCAGACTCAAAGAGATATAGTAATGGATAAGTTTAGAAATGGTACAATAGATATACTTGTTGCTACTGATGTTGCAGCTAGAGGTATAGATGTTGATGATGTTGAATGTGTATTCAATTATGATTTACCACAAGATGAAGAGTATTATGTTCATAGAATTGGTAGAACTGGTCGTGCTGGTAGAGAAGGTATGTCGTTTACTTTTGTATTTGGAAAAGAAATGAGAAAGATGAAAGATATAGAAAGATATACTAAATCTAAATTAATAAAACATAACATACCAACAATAACTGATGTTGAAGAGAAAAAAGTAGGTACTTTCTTTGCACAAGTTAAACAAACTATAGAAGAAGGTCATTTAACTAAACAATTACAATGGTTAGAAAGTTTCTGTAATGATGAAGACTATGCAATGGTTGACATAGCTGCTGCACTTGTGAAGCTATCTCTAGGCGAAGAAATGAAGGAAGAAATCATAGAAGAAAAACCTAGAAGAGAGAGTGGAGATAGAAAAGGTGGTACTGGTGCTAAAGATGGTATGATTAGATTATTTATCAATATTGGTAGAAATCAAAGAGTACAAGCAAAAGATATAGTTGGTGCTATAGCTGGAGAAGTTGGAATACCAGGTAAAGTGGTAGGAACTATAGATATATATGATAAGTATACTTTTGTTGAAATACCTAAAAAAGATGCAAAAACAGTAATTGAAAAGATGAAAGATATTAAGATAAAAGGTAATAAGATTAATATAGAAAAAGCAAATAAAAAGAAAAAATAGTGTATAGCATACAAAAATATAATTAGAAAATAAATATATAAAACAATATAATATATTGAATATTTAAAAAGCCTGATGTGTTTTCAAAACAGATAGTAGATAATCTGTAAGAGTTAACAGCATAAGGCTTTTATTGTTTTATATAATATTATTGTGATTAGTATTTTAAAATTAATTTATAAATAGATTCAATATACAAAAAATAATATATTAAAAATATATAATTAAATAAAAGTTAATATATGATTTTCATTTGAGAATAGAATTTAATATACTAATTTATAATTTTTTATATTATTGTGAAAAAATGAATATTAGTTCCTCTTTTTCAAATCTAATTTGAAAAAGAGAATATTAATTATCTATATAGTTTAGATTATAATAAGAAATGTAAGATAACAAAGGGGAGAAAAAGATGTCAATGACTTATATGGACCCTAGGGTTTTTTTGATTTTAGAAATGGTGTTGAAAGAAGACACAAATACTCTAGAACAATTTTCAAGTGTTCTAGGTGTCAGTACTAGGACTATCAGAAACTATATAAACCAGATTAATCGAGAATTAAAAGATGATATTGCTAAAATAGTTAAAAATGAAAAAGGTGCATATAGTATAAGAATTGGGAATGAAAGTAAATTAATTGAGATTGTAAATTTTAATAGAGGAAAGCCATCAAATTTTATAAATTTAAATTCACCTGATGAAAGAATAAATTATGTTCTTGATATTTTAACTATGACTAACAATCCAATTACTATAGATGATTTGGCTGAAGAGATATGTATAGGAAGAACAACATTAATAAAGGATTTAAAAAAGGCAGACAGAATTTTAGCTGAATACGATTTAGAATTGAAAAGGAAACCAAATATAGGCATGATTTTAGTTGGTGAAGAAATGGATATAAGGTTGCTAGTCCTTGATAGGTTGTATGAAAATTATATTGATATATTGGAAAACGTTAATCACATAAGTTTAGTTAAAGATTATGATATTGAATGTCTTAGAAATGAATTAAAAAAGTTATTTAAAAAAGAAGAACTCTACATAACAGAACAAGTCTTAAAGGATGTTGAAAGATATATGATAATATCTGTTTTAAGAAATCTAAATGGATATAAGTTTGAAAAGATTGATAAGAGATTTGAAGTAATAAGATGTTCAGATGAATATATTTTGGGACTAAAACTCAAGTCTTTACTAGAAAAGATATTTAATATAATTTTAAATGAAAAAGAAACCATATTTTTGACAATGCCATTAATAGGTAGAAAAGCCCCTAGTACAAAATTAGCACTTAGCAGTATAAAGATAAATGATAGTGTAAAAGAAGTTGTAGATGAAGTAACTAGTTTTTTGTTGGAGACCTCTGGAATTGATTTTAAGGAAGATAAAAAGCTTATAGAGAATTTGGAGTATCACTTGTATTTCGCACTTAATAGAATGAGATTCAATATAAGAGTAAAAAATCCACTATTACAAGAAATAAAGAAAAGATATACATTTCCATATAGTGTCGCAAAGATAGCTGCAATGATAATTGAAGAAAAGTTTGACTTGAAAATATGTGACCATGAAATAGGATATATAGCATTACACTTTGGAAGTTATTTTGAAAAAAATTCAAGAAAAGTTCTAAATGTAAATAGAGTAGCTGTTGTTTGTGGAACAGGTCTTGGGACTGCACAACTCATTAGAATAAAGATAGGAAAAATACTTGGAGAAAGTGTAGAAGTAAATACTTTTTCTGATGTAGAAGCTAAAGCCAATTTAGATTTATTAAAGTACTATGATTTAGTATTTACAACAGTAGATTTTAAGACAGATTTAGATGTTCCAGTTTTTAGAGTAAATGCGTTATTTAACGAAGAAAGTATAAAGAAAGAGATAGAAAATGCAATACTTTTGAAAAATAGTATAAATTTTAAGTCTATAAAAAAGATTGAAAAAAATATCCCTTTTATAGGTAAATTGATTGAAGAGGATAAGTTCTTCATATTGAATAAGGATACATTTATGGAAAATTTAGAAGAGATGTTAGAAAAGCTAGTACATAAAGGAATTGTTGATATCGAGTTTAAAGAAAATGTATTAAAAAGGGAAAAGAAATCTTCAACAGCATTAGACAATTATATAGCATTACCTCACTCAGTTAGTACTAATGAAGAAAACCTTTATCTAGCGTTTGGGATATTAGAAAAACCAGTAGTTTGGGATACAAAGGAAGTTAGAATAATAATATTGATGATAATTCCAGATAAGAATGTGGGTAGTACAGACCTGATAATAAAAAGCTATGAAGAAGTACTTGAAGTAGGGAGAAATAAGAAAATGGTAGAAGAACTTGCTAGGGTAAAATCATTTGATGAATTTTATAAAATAATTACCAAGAGGAGGTAATAATATGGACCCAGTAATTTTTATTATAGTATCACTTATTATAGTTTATTTATTAAATATATTCCTTGGATACTTACAACTTAAAGATTTTAATAAGAATTATATTGAGCTAAAAAGAAAAGGAAGAGTGGCAATAGGTAGAAAAAAAGGAAGAATTTCATCTGGTGTAATTGTGTTGATACTTATAAATGATGATGGTGTGATTGTTGAGACTAGAAAAATGCAAGGTGTTACAGTATTGGCAAGAGTAGAGCCATTTGAAGGTTTGGTAGGAAAGAACTTAAGGTACATAGACAAATCAGATTTAGTTGTTTACAATAAACTGCTTAAAAAAGCAATACTAGATGCAGTCAAACAGTACATAACATTTGAGAAAAATAAATGTGAAGATACAAATAATCTTAGTACTGATGAAGAATTTAAGATGGAAGTAATTTAAAAAAATATATTTATAAGGAGGAGTTAATATGACGCAATTTTTTCAAGTATTAGCAAGTGGTGCAGATAGTTTTATGAATTTATTTAGGGCAGGTGGGCAACAATTTGTAGGTTTTGTAACAGATATAGTACCACTTTTAGTAGCACTACTTGTTACAATGAATGCAATTATCAACTTTATAGGTACAGATAGAGTCGAGAGGCTTGCAAAAAAATGTTCTGCAAATATATTTACTAGATATTTAATATTACCAGTTCTTGGTACATTTGTATTTGCAAATCCTATGACCCTATCACTTGGAAGATTCTTACCAGAAAAGTTTAAACCTAGCTATTTTGCAGCAGCAAGTTTTTCATGTCATACAATGAATGGATTGTTCCCGCACATCAATCCAGGTGAACTATTTATATATCTAGGAATTGCAAATGGTATAACAACTTTGGGATTCTCAACAGCAGATTTGGCAGTTAGGTATTTGTTAGTGGGTATAATTGCAAACTTTATTAAAGGTGTAGTTACTGACTATACAACAAAATTTGTAGAGAAGCAACAAGAGATAGCATTAAATTCAGATATAAAGATTGGATAATTACTTTAAGGTATAAGTAAATTATTCAAATAAAAAGATAGTGTATAGAGGAGGATAAATTATATGTCATTTAATAAAGTTAAAATAGTAAAGGGTTCTGGAGGATGGGGTGGACCATTGATAATAGAGCCAACAGAAAAGAAGAATAAAGTAGTGTATGTAACTGGAGGAGCAAAGCCAGAAACTGCAGTAAAGATAGCTGAACTTACAGGATGTGAATTAATAGATGGATTTTCACAAGGTGTTAAAGATGATGAAATCGCATGTGTAATAATAAATTGTGGTGGAACATTGAGATGTGGTATATATCCTCAAAAGAAAATACCGACTATAAATATAATGAAAACAGGAAAAAGTGGACCATTGGCAATGTTTATAAAAGAAGATATATATGTTTCAGGGGTAAAACCAACAAATATAGAGCAATTATAATTGTGGAAGTAGGAGGGAAGAAATATGGCTTATGATACTAAAAAGAAGATAAGTGAACAGAGTCAAGGAATTGTTGCAAAAATAGGTATAGCACTAGGTAATGTGACAAGTACTCTTTTTCAAGCTGGTAGGGATACTATAGATACATTAATACATACTATACTGCCTTTTATGGCTTTCGTTGCAGTCCTAATAGGTATAATAAATCAATCAGGTATAGGAAATTGGGTAGCCAATTTACTTACTCCATTAATCGGAAATGTTGGAGGTTTAGTTGTTTTATCAATAATATGTTCATTTCCATTGTTGTCTCCATTTCTTGGACCAGGAGCTGTTATAGCTCAGATAGTGGGTGTATTGGTTGGGACAGAAATAGGAAAAGGAAATATTCCACCAAGTTTAGCATTGCCAGCATTGTTTGCAATAAACTCACAAGCAGCATGTGACTTTATACCAGTAGGGCTTGGTCTTGCAGAAGCTGAACCTGATACAGTTCAAGTAGGAGTTCCATCAGTTTTATATTCTAGGTTTTTGACAGGTGCACCAACTGTTCTATTAGCATGGTTAGCAAGCTTTGGACTATATAAATAAAAGAATACTTTATAAATAATTAGAGAGAGGTTCAGTTGATATGGAATTAATATACAGTACTCAAATAAATAAAATAGGAGATAATGCAGATGAATTTTTACAACATAATATGTTTGTAACTTTCAAAGATAATGCTCCTCAGGAATTAGAAAATTACTGTTATATACATTCTGAAAATAATTTAATAAAAGAAATACTTACGAATGATGTGTTATCAATAAATAATGTTGATTACAAAATTACTTCTGTTGGTGAGTTAGTAAACCAAAATCTTTCAGAATTAGGTCATATAACATTTAAATTTACAGGTGAAAAAAATGGAGCAATTGGAGGGATCTTATATCTTGAAGAAAAGGAAATAGCACCTATTGGAGTAGGTACTATACTAAAAATAATTAGAAAATAAAATTTAAAATTAATATAATCATATTATAAGTAAATTATAGGTAAAAGTCAATTTAACTAATCAAGTTAACTTTTAATGTGATACAAAGGGGAAATGAAAATGAGAAAAGTGGCTTTAGTCGTTGGAGGAGGAAGAAGCTTAGGTGAATTTTTATCTAAACACTTAGCTAAAGTAGGTTATGACGTTGCTATTGCAGATTTAAATGAAGACAACGCAAAAAAAGTAGCTGAAGAAATAGAAGCAGAATTTGATTGTAAATCTATAGGGTATGGTTGTAATGCCATAGATGAAACACAGGTTATGAGTACTGTAAAAGCTATTGAAAATGATTATGATAGAATAGATTTATTAGTGTACAATGCAGGAGTGGCTGTAAGTAAAAAAATAACTGATTTTGGATACAAAGATTTTAAATTTATTGTAGACGTAAATTTAAATGGGTACTTTCTATTTGCAAGAGAAGTATCGAAAGTAATGATAGCAAAAGGTATTGAGGGTAGAATAATACAGATAAATTCAAAGTCAGGTAGAGTAGGAAGTAAGCATAATTCAGGATATTCAGCAGGTAAATTTGCTGGAGTAGGGCTTACTCAAAGTTTAGCCCTAGATTTGGCAGAACATAAGATAACTGTAAATGCACTGATGCTTGGTAATTTACTTGATTCTGATATGTTTGAAAGTTTAATTCCTCAATATGCAGTAAAATTGGGAATACCTGAATCAGAAGTTAAGCAAGTTTATATAGATAAAGTGCCTTTAAAGAGAGGCTGTAGATTTATAGATGTTGCAAATATGCTTACATTTTATGCTTCTAAGGAAGCTGAATACTGTACTGGTCAATCTATAAATATTACTGGTGGACAAGTTATGTAAAATTTTTATGGGGGGTGTCTCAAAATGAACTTTTTAGTTCATGAGGTACTCTTTTTTGTATAAAATTAAATATATTTTCATCATTTCAACAATGAAAAAAAGGCTTATCTCTATTTTGAGATAGCCTTATTTTTGTAATTAAGTAAAATGGGCAATTTGAGGGAAGTACATTACAAGTTATCGGTAGTGGAAGTAGGTAGACCTTAACGGATAATACCAGATAAAAGTTAAGACTTACGGTTCTTGTATATGTTATTTAGAAATAAGTATAAGACTTTCAAAATAATTGTTTTAAATAAGTACATTTGTTAATATTATAATGAGTGATGAAAAATGGAAATGACTCATGGTAGAGGATATGTATATTAATTTTTAATTAAGGTAAGAAAATGGAAAGAAGGATGTTTTATGGATATAATAAAAAAATTAAGTCATGGATGTACATTAGATTGCTATGATTGTTGTAAATTTAATGTTTATACTAAAGGAAATAATGTAATAAAAATTGAAGGGGATAAAAATCATCCTTACACGAAAGGTTTTATATGCAAAAAAGGGATGGCTCATTTAGATAGATTAAATCATAAAGATAGGATAAAGACTCCTATGCTTAAAGTTGATGGAGTGTGGAAAGAGATTTCTTTTGATAAGGCTATAGAAATAATGGCAGAAAAGCTTACATATTATAAAGATAAGTATACATCAAAATCTGTCATGCATTATGACCAATATGGAAGTGGGTCTGTATTAAAATACATAGGAGATATATTTTTTAATTTTTATGGAGGTGTTAGTAGGCATAAGGGAGGTCCATGTTGGAGTGCAGGGATGCATGCACAAAAGTATGATTTTGGAGTAGCTAAAGGTCATGCTATAGAAGATATGTTAAATAGTAAAAGTATATTTGTGTGGGGAAAAAATCCAGCATATACTACAATTCATACTATGCAAATAATTAAAAAAGCTAAAGAAAAAGGCATAAAGATAGTAGTGATTGACCCTATATATACAAAAACAGCTCAAATAGCAGATAAGTACATACAGGTGAATCCTAGAACAGATGGAGCTTTAGCTATGGCTATGGCAAAAATTATAGTAGAAGATAAATTATATGATGAAGAATATATAAATTCATATGTTGTTGGTTTTGAAGAGTATAAAAAATATTTATGTTCGTTGGAATTAAGTTTTTTAAGTGATGAATGTGGTGTTAAAGAGAATGATATAAGAGAACTAGTTGCTTTATATACTAACAAATATTCAAGTATAAACATTGGATATGGGGTTCAAAAATATAAAAATGGTGGAAATACAATAAGAGCTATAGATGCTTTAGGAGCTATAACTGGTCAAATAGGATTTAGTGGTGGAGGGGTAAACTATGCTAATAAAGTTTATCCAAGTATTATAAATTCTGACCCTTACAATAGCCAATCATATGGTGAAGATAGGGAGTTTTATGTAAGTAATATCAGTAAATTTATAGAAGAATCTTTAGAGCATACATCAAACAAAATAAATTATGTATCAAATGAACTTGATATAACATTAAATAAAATAAATCATGTATCAGATGAATTTGATATAATGTCAAATGAAACAGACTATATATCAAGTGAATTACATAGTTTATCTAGTAAATCAATCAAAGGTAATATTCCTATAAAGATGGCTGTGATAACTAAAAGTAATATGATGAATCAATTGCCAGATTTAGTAGAACTTGAGAGGGTATTTTCAAAGATTGAATTTAAAGTATGTTTTGATATGTTTATGACTGATACAGCTACTCTATGTGACATGTTTATACCTTGTACAAATACATTAGAGAGTGAAGATATAATTTATAGTTCAATGACTAATCCATATATAACCTATAATGAAAGAGCAGTAAAGCCAGCACATAAATTGATGGATGAATATTATTTTTTTATGGAGCTAGCTAAAAAGATGGAACTAAATACTTATCCCTTTGTAGAAAAGAGGGAGTATTTAGAGAAAGTGATTGAACCACTTAAACATTTTGATAAAAATATAGATATAGAAAAACTTAAAAATAATTATTTTACTATACATAATCCTGTTGCTTGGGAAGATAAGAAGTTTGAAACTCCCTCTGGAAAATACGAGCTTTATTCAGAAAGTATAAAAAGTTTGGGAATAAGCCCAATACCAGTGTATATAAGTAATAAACATAAAGAAATAGAAGATAAAAATGAAAATATTTCTTTTAGATTATTAACTAATCATCATGCAGATACTTTATTTAGCCAGCATTTTATGGATAAAAAATCTATAGCCCAAGCATATGTAAATCAAAGCATGGCTAAAAAAGTAGGTATTAAGGATAAAGATATTGTGACATTAAGGTCAAAAAAAGCAAAAATAAATGTACAAATAAATATAGATGATGGAGTAGGTAATTATATAGTAAAAATGTATGTTGGTTGGTGGAAGAAACATGGGAATCCAAATACTTTGACAGACTCTGGTATATCAGATTTTGGTGGTCAGGTAACATATAATGAAAGCATGGTAGAAATAATACGACAAAACTAGTTAAATTTCATTGAAGGAATAGAAATATAATTATAGAATTGATTAAAAGTTACTATTTTTACAAAACTATTGAAGGAGGGATTTTGATGGTAAATTATTCCTTAGAACATAAGAATCTATACATAGAATTTATGTGCTCAGAACTAGACCACCATGTAGCCAATGAAATAAGGGAAGAAATAGATAACTTATTAAGTGTAAATCAAGTGAAAAATGTTGTATTTAATTTTGAAAATATTAATTTTATGGATTCTTCAGGTATAGGTGTCATCATAGGTAGATATAAAAAGATTTCTAATGAAGGGGGACGAGTTTCAGTAATTAATATAAGTTCACGAGTTAAGAAGATTTTTGATTTATCTGGGTTAAATAAAATTATTGGCATTTATGATACGTATGAAGAAGCTCTAAGTTCTTTGTAGGGAGGAGTATGTGATGAATAATATTATGGAAGTTAAATTTTCGGCAATATCTGAAAATGAAAGTTTAGCAAGAGTTATAGTAGCATCCTTTGCAGCTAAGTTAGACCCAACAGTAGATGAATTAGTGGATATAAAAACTGCTGTCTCTGAGGCTGTTACGAATGCTATAATACATGGATATGAAGAAGACAGTTCTAAGTTTGTATTCTTAAGATGTGAGATAGAAGGAAATACTATAAAGATTATAGTTGAAGATGAAGGGTATGGAATAGAAAATGTGGAGAAGGCAATGGAACCACTTTATACATCAAAACCAGAACTTGATAGATCAGGAATGGGATTCACAGTAATGAAAAGCTTTATGGACGATGTAGAGGTAAGTTCTGTAAAAGATAATGGGACTAGAATTGAAATGACTAAAAAAATAAATGTGCCTAAATAAAGTCCAAAAGTGAGGTTTTATTATGGAAGTAACTGTTGCCAGAGAAGAAAAAAAACCTCTTCTTAGTCATGAAGAGACTCTAGAACTTATTGAAAAAGTTCAAAATGGAGATGAAGAGGCAAAAGAAATATTAATATCAAGCAATTTAGGTCTAGTTAGGAGCGTTGTATCTAGATTTTTAAATATAGGATATGATAGAGAAGATTTATTTCAGTTAGGTTCTATAGGCTTAATAAAATCAATATATAAATTTGACCCAAAATTTAATGTAAAATTCTCTACTTATGCAGTACCAATGATTTTAGGTGAGATAAAGAGATACTTAAGAGATGATGGTATGATAAAAGTATCAAGGTCGTTAAAGCAAATAGCTGTAAAGGCAAAGATGGAAAGTGAAGCTTTAACTAAAAAATTAGGTAGAGAACCGAGTATAGAAGAATTAGCTAAATCAATAGATGTAGAAAAAGAAGATTTAGTAATGGCTATGGAAGCTAATTTTAACGTTGAGTATTTGCAAGGAGTTATTCATGAAGAAGAAGGTTCTCCAATATGTCTTATTGATAAAATAAGCATGAAAGGAGAAAGTGAAGAAGAGAAAGTAGTGGATAATATATTGTTAAAAGACATGCTTGGAAGGTTGGATAAGAGAGAACGTCAAATAATAGTTCTCAGATATTTTGAAGATATGACTCAAAGTGAAATAGGAGAAATGCTTAATATATCACAGGTTCAAGTATCTAGGATAGAGAAAAAAGTATTGTCTAAGTTAAAAGAATATATATCATGAGAATACTTATGATATCTAGAATAAAAAAGTATAACAATATAATAAAGGTATTACAACATAGTGCGGAAAGCCCACTCCTTTAGGTGTGGGATGGATATCGCTAAAATAAGACGTAATAATTTTTTATGTTAAGTTTTTAAATTATTATTAAAAGATATTAAAACAATAAAAAGTATTAAAAAAATAAAAAATATTAAAATAAGGTGTCTTTATGGGAAAATAGATTTTTTCTTTATTGGGCATCTTTTTTATTTTTTGACAAAACTTTAGATAGTCAAAATAAATAATAGGTTTATTTTTTTAAAATTGACAAATAATATTTTAGAGAGGTGTTTAGTATGGATAAAAATTATAAAAAATATGTAGACCAAATAAGCCCAAAACCTACATATTTAAAAAACTATACGCTTGCATTTATTGTAGGTGGAATTATTTGTATGATAGGGCAAGCAATAAATGATTTGTACATGAAAGTTGGAGGTCTTGATAAATTAGGAGCTAGTTCTGCAACATCAATAACGCTAATATTTATAGGGGCATTTTTAACTGGATTAGGAGTCTATGACCTAATAGGAAAAAGGGCTGGAGCTGGTTCTATAATTCCAATAACAGGTTTTGCTAACTCAATAGTATCTCCAGCAATGGAGTATAAAAGAGAAGGTTATGTATTAGGTGTAGGTGCAAACCTATTTAAAATTGCAGGACCAGTTTTAGTTTATGGTATAGGTTCATCTATTTTATGTGGAATTATTTATTATATTTTTAAGATGTTTTAGAGGATTTTTATTTAATTTAAATTTTATTAATTATAAAGAAGGTATGAAATCTGAAAAATAGTTATGGAAGTAGTTAGTTAGGAAATAATCATGCAGATTTTAATTAATATTTTTAATTAATATTAAAAAATTAAATATTAAAATGCAAAATTAAAAAGGTGTGAAAATATGAAAAATAAAAGAATTGGAAAAAGAACAGTCAAGTTAGAAAATAAACCAACAATAATATCAACTGGAACTATAGTGGGTCCTAAGGAAGGTGAAGGACCACTAAAGGACTATTTTGATATGATTATGACCGACGATTTATATGGTGAAAAAACTTGGGAATTAGCTGAAAGTAAAATGGTAGAGACTGCATCTCAGAAAGCTATACAAAAGGCAGGGAAAAAACTGACAGATGTAAATTATATGCTAGGTGGAGATTTAATAAATCAAATAGTGCCAGCATCATTTGCAGCAAGAGAATTGGCAATTCCATTTTTAGGTATATATGGAGCTTGTTCTACAATGGCAGAAGGTCTTTGTATAGGTTCTATGCTTATAGATGGTGGCTTTGCGGATTTAGTACTGTCAGGTACATCAAGCCACTATTGTACAGCAGAAAGACAGTTTAGATTTCCACTAGAACTTGGAAATCAAAAACCAATGACAGCTCAGTGGACAGTTACAGGAGCAGGAAGTGTATTACTAGCTTCTAATGGAGAAGGTCCAAAGGTAAAGTATGTTACAGTTGGTAAAGTAATAGATGAGGGTATTGATGATGGTAATAATATGGGACCAGCTATGGCTCCAGCGGCAATAGATACCATATATTCTTATTTTGAAGATACTAATGATGACCCAAATAGCTTTGATATAATTGCTACTGGAGATTTAGGTACTCTTGGAAAACAGATAACAGAAGACTTTTTAAAAGAAAAGGGTGTAGATATATCAAAAGTTTACACTGACTGTGGTATAGAGATGTTTAATCTTAAAGAACAAGATGTCCATTGTGGTGGAAGTGGATGTGGATGTTCAGCTACAGTGTTTGCAGGATATATATATGATAAGTTGAGAAAAAAAGAATTTAACAAAGTAATGCTAGTATCAACAGGAGCATTACTGTCACCAACAAGTACACTACAAAAGCAGACAATACCATGTGTTGCACATGCAGTAGTAATAGTAAATGAGTAGGAAGTGATATATATGTTAATGGACTATGTAAGAGTATTTATTGTAGGTGGAATTATATGTTTAATAGCACAAGTAATGATGGACTATTTTAAAATGCAAACTCCATATGTTATGGTAACATATGTAACAACTGGTGTAGTTTTAACTTTTCTAGGACTTTATGAACCATTAGTTAAGTTTGCATCAGCAGGTGCAACGGTTCCTATAATAGGATTTGGATATTCACTTGCTAAAGGAGTAATGAAGTCAATTCAAAGTGATGGTTTTTTAGGTATTTTTCTAGGTGGTACAACTGCTACAGCTGGTGGAATAGCAGCAGCAGTATTCTTTGGATATCTTATGTCAGTAGTATTTACTCCAAAAGCAAAACCATAAACTTAATAGAATAATAAATTTTTCAAATAATAACTTTTTATAAAATAGGTAGATATCTTTTAGATTCTACCTATTTTTTATATAAAGAAACGTTTACATAATTGAAGTTGACAATTATTTACAACATAGTGTAGTATTATATTATCAAAATAAAATGAAGTGAAGTAGGGGATAAAGATGGTAACTATTAAAGATATTGCAAGGAATCTAGGTATTAGTTATTCAACCGTTTCTAGGTGCTTAAATAATAATCCTAATGTATCTGAAAAAACAAAAAAGAAGGTAGTAGAAGAGGCAAATAGACTAGGGTTCCATTTTAATGTAAATGCAAGAAATCTGGCAAAAAAAGAAACCAACAGGATAGGGGTAATCTTTTCAAATAATTTTAATCATCAAGATACTAGAAAGTTTTTTAGTGATATAATGGACAGTTCTATAAACTCTATTGAGACTAATAAATACGATTTTATAATACAACCTAATAATAACATTAGCGGTGATAGTAATGTATATAAAATGGTAAATGGACAAATGGTTGACGGATTAGTAATTGTGTCCAAATCAATAAAAAAAGAAGAATATGACTTTTTAAAAGACAATAATTTTCCACATGTATTTATATATTTTAAACCATCTTTTGTAGGAGAAATAGACAATTTCTTTTGGGATGATAATGTATATGGAGGCTATATAGCTACTAAACATTTAATTGACCATGGTCATAAAGATATAATAACAGTAACTTCAGATGATAAGAGTTCAAAAATGCATGAAGATAGAACCAAGGGATATTTGAATGCTATGAAAGAGGCAAATTTAAAGACTGAAGTTATTGAATCTAAAATGGATTTTGAATCTCAAGTTGAATTTCTAGAAAAATATATTGATAAAATAAAAAAAGCTTCAGCTATATTTGTACAACAAGATGTACCAGCAATTTCTATAATACAAGAATTAAAAACTACTTATGGTATAAATGTACCAGAAGATATTTCTATAATAGGATACAATAATATTGAATTAATATCATATTTTAGGTCACATTTATCAACAATAGATGACCCAAGAGAGCAAGTTATAAAAAATGGGGTAGATAGTTTAGTAAATATAATAAATAAAAAGAGCACAGAGCATATTCCAAGAAAACTATATCCGAGATTAATAATACGAAATAGTGTTAAAAGAATAAAATAGTAAGTTTTTAAGTATTAAAACTGTATTAAAAATATTGTAGTTTATATAAAGTGTTCTAAAAAATAATATAAATAGAAATTAAAAGGAGTAAATGTATATAAGTACATTATACTCCTTTATTTATTGAGAGAATCTTTATAATATGAATGAATAATTTTATTCAATTATTTAAAAATTTATTATCTTATAATATAAATCACTAAATTATTTGCATTTCATATCACCAATCTATAATATTTTTTTTTGATTCATAACTAAAAGTATATAAAAATGATGAATAAATATATATTATACATTATCAATGATAGGTTATATAATAAAATCACTAACAATTATATTATAAGAAAATTATAAAAATTACAAGGAGGTATAGAAATGAAAGAAAAAGCAGGGATTAGAAATGCCATAATAGCAGCCTTTATAATAACAATATTGGCAGAATTAATTGGTCCTATTTCATTTAAAGTTATGGGAATTAATGTAACTTTACTTAGTATACTATGGGCTATATTCATAGGAATGGCTGTTTCTCCTCATTTATTAGGGAGAGTTATACCAGCCTTAAAAAAGTTTATAGGGGATAATGAAATAAAGGTGTCTCCATATTTGTTATCTTTAACACTATATCCATTAGGAATAATGTTTGGAATTAATGCAGGTCCTAAGGTTGGTATATTACTTCAAGCAGGGCCAGCACTTTTATTACAAGAATTTGGTCATATGGGTACAATGCTGATAGCATTACCTGTTGGAGTAGCATTAGGTCTTGGAAGAAGTGCATTAGGTGGTACTTTTTCATTATGTCGTGACACAGCACTAGGAATTATTGGAGATAAGTATGGATTAAACTCACCAGAAGGTATAGGAACACTAGGAACTTATATAAGTGGTAGTATATTTGGAACATTATTATTTTCATTTTTAGCACCAGTTGGTGTGCTTGTAGGATTTCATCCATATGCTTTAGCAATGGCATCAGGTATGGGGAGTGGTTCAATGATGGGAGCTGCAACTGCCTCATTAATGAATACGGTTCCACAGATGTCAGAACAGATTTTAGCATATTCAGCGACTAGTGGCTTGATTACAGCTGTTACTGGAATATATATAGAATTATTTTTATCTTTACCAGTAGCCAATTATTATTATAGTAAGGTAGCTCCAATTATTGAAAGATTTAGAGGAAGAAAAACAAAGATAAGTAATGACTTATAAAGGAGGATGTATATATGGAAAAAACTTTTAAGACTATTATGGAACAGATAAAGATAGTACTGTTTATATATATTATTATTTGCTTTGGACAAATGATAGCACTTAAGACTCAAGCTAAGGATTTATTAATAGGAAGTATATTTGGTTTTTTGTTAATTATAGTTGCTATTATAATCAAGAATTTTGTTAAAAGACCTAATTTGCCAGGTTTTGCATGGGCTACATTAGTTGCATTCGTTTTATCACTTCCAATATCACCAGTGGGAGATATTATAGCAACGAATGTAGGGAAAATTAATTTTATGTCTACAGTAACACCATTATTAGCTTTTGCAGGAATCTCTGTAGGTAACCAATTGGACATATTAAAGACTTTGAGTTGGAAGTTAATAGTCATATCATTTATAGTTATGACGTCTACATACTTTGGTTCTGCTTTTATATCTCAAACAGTTTTAAAATTAAATGGAATGATTTAAGGAGGTAGTAAATATGAATGAATTAAAAGCAAAAATTAAAGAAGAAGTAAAGTTATTATCTGAAGAGAAAAAGGCATCATTTGAAAAAGTTTCTGACTATTTATTTTCAAATCCAGAATTGGCATTTGAGGAGTATAAGTCACAAAAAGTACTATGTGATTTTTTAGAAGAAAATGAATTTAATGTAACTAAAGGTGTAGGAGGATTAGAGACATCTTTTGAAGCTGTTTATTCAAATGGAACTAATGGGAAAACAGTTGCCTTTCTAGCTGAGTATGATGCACTTCCAGGAATGGGACATGCATGTGGACACAATATTATAGGGACAAGTTCTGTTGGTGCAGGTATCATATTAAAAGAAATAATGAAAAAACATAATATACAAGGAACTGTAAAAGTTTTTGGAACACCTGCGGAAGAAAGAGTAGGTGGAAAAATAACTATGATTAAAGAGGGAGTATTTAATGGTGTAGATGCTGCATTAATTTTACATCCAAGTGATGCTTCAATGCCTGATGATATATCATTTGCTCAAGTCAATTTAAAATTTGATTTTAGTGGTAAGGCATCACATGCTGCTGCTTTTCCTTGGGAAGGAAAAAGTGCATTAAGTGGAGTAATAGCACTATTTAATAGTGTAAATAGCATGAGACTACATCTTAAAGATTATGCAAGAGTACATGGAATTATAACTGATGGAGGTAGCATACATAATATAATTCCTGAAAAATCTACAGCTATATTTAATGTAAGAGCTTTAAGCATAGAGTACTTAAATGAGATTTGTGAAATGCTTAAAAATTGTGCTAAAGGAGCTGCAATTTCTACTGGAACTAGTGTAGAAATAGTTCAATTAGATGAAATATACAAAGAAATTAAGAATGATTCAGAATTAGTGAATATAGTTAGACAAAATTTTGAAGTTTTGGGTGAAGACTATGTTGAAAGAGATTTAAGTCAAGGAATAGGTTCAACTGATACTGGAAATTTAACTCATGAGATTCCTGCAATACAAGCGTATATCAAATTAAAAGAAAACACTGCAACTCATACAGATGAATTTGCTGTTGCGGCTGGTGGTGAAGAAGGTAGAGTAGCACTTATAAAAGCAATTAAGGTGCTAGCAATGTGTGGAGTAGATATTTTGTATAGTAAATAATATATAATTTTAAAATATATTAAGAGAGGAAATCAGATTAGACATGATATTAAAACAAGTAATAGAGGTTTATGACATTTTAGATAAAGTAACTGCTAATGGGGAAGAAGTAAAAACTTATTTGCAAGGTTATGGTGAAGTAGATGTAACTGTAAAAGAGTTGTCTTCAAGTAAAGGTTCAACCGATTTAATAAAGCTTACAATTCCTGGTAAAAATGGAAAATCAAAAGGTGGAGATGCTCCTACCCTTGGTATTTTAGGGAGACTAGGAGGTATTGGAGCAAGACCAGAAGTTATAGGTTTTGTCTCAGATGGAGATGGAGCATTGGTAACAATTGCAGTGGCTGCTAAACTTTTGGATATGCAACAAAAAGGGGATATATTAGATGGTGATGTTGTAATTTCAACTCATATTTGCCCAGATGCTCCAACTAAAGAACACTATCCTACTCCTTTTATGGATTCTCCAATTGATATGATTACTATGAATGAAAATGAAGTTGATAGTAGATGTGATGCAATACTTTCTATAGATACTACTAAAGGAAATAGAGTAATCAACAATAGAGGATTTGCAATATCGCCAACTGTTAAAGAAGGTTACATACTAAGAACTAGTGACAATCTTTTGGATATTATGCAGACTGTAACTGGAAAATCTCCATTTGTATTCCCTTTATCAATTCAAGATATAACACCATATGGAAATAATCTGTATCACTTAAATAGTATTTTACAGCCAGCAGTTGCTATAGATGCACCAGTAGTAGGGGTAGCGATTACTACAGAGATGCCTGTTGCTGGATGTGCTACAGGTGCAACTAATTTTAGTGATTTAGATTCAGCTGGTAGATTTGCAATTGAAGTTGCCAAGCTATTTGGTAGAAATAAGTGTAACTTCTATGATAAAGAAGAGTGGGAAGAGCTTATTAAAAGATATGGAAAATTAAATAGATTTCAGACATTTGGTATACAGTAGTTAGAAAAATATTAAGTTTATATAATTTTGTGATACAACTATCTATAATATATAAACAACTAGAAATAAAATATTTAGTTAAAAACTTTAAAAATAAAATATTTATTTATATAAGAAAGGAGGATTCTGTTTATCAGGATTCTCTTTTTTACGAAAACAAATAATATGCTGTAATTACAAAAAAAGAAGTGTCTCATAAATGATTTTTAAAAATCACTTTGAGACAACTTCTTATATTTTTATTTAAATTTCGATTTTTGTTAAGCTAAGGTGTTGGAGTTCCACCGCCATCAGGGGGATTAGTAGAGCCACCACTGTTGTTATTACCACCATTATCAGGAGGGGTAGAGCCACCACCATTGTTATTACCACCATTATCAGGAGGGGTAGAGCCACCACCATTGTTGTTACCACTATTATCAGGGGGATTAGTAGAGCCACCACCATTATCAGGAGGAGTGGAACCACCACCATTATTACCTGAATTATTGTTGTTGTTATTATTATTTTCTTCTTGTTGATTATTATCTGGTTTCTTTGTGTCTTCAGATGATGGTTGAGAACTTACTCTAGTAGGAGCAGTACCTTCAATAAATGCTGCTTTAGAACCAGAAGACTGCTTTCCTCCATCTTCTAAATTAATTTTTGTAAAATACACGTTTTTAGGAACTTCAAATTCAGTAACTGTCAAATTAGCATGTATTTTTGCCATGATTTTTTCCCATAGTTTTGCAGTACTAGTACTTCCACGTGGTACTTCTCTACGTTTTATAGTGTTACCAGCATCATCTTTTCTACCAGCATCATCTCCAATATAAGTTGCACCAACATAATAAGGAGTGTAACCGACAAACCAAGCATCATATGCACTATTTGTAGTACCTGTTTTACCTGCTACAGGCATTCCACTTGGAAGTGCTGCGACACCACCAGTACCTTCAGTAATTACACTTTCTAACATATCTGTAACAACATAAGCTACTTCAGGGTCTACAACTTTATGTTCTTCAGGAGCATTTTTAACTAATAATTGACCGTCAAAGGTAGTTATAGTAGTAAAAATAGAAGGTTCTACATAAACACCTTGATTTGCCAATGTACCATAAGCAGCAGCCATTTGGAGTGGAGTAATACCATTTGCCATACCGCCTAGTGTCAATGATGTGAATTTTCTATCACTTGCTTCAGATGAACTTAAGTGATTATTTTTCAAAGTTGTTATACCAAAGTTCTTTAAGTAATCCATCATTATATCTACACATTCATCATAAGAATCTCCAAGCATTTCAGCAGTCTTGACAGCTATTGTGTTTGAAGATTTAGCAAGTGCTCTACGTAAACTCATAGAACCATGACCAGAAGTAGTAGTTCTTGGATTCCATGTATTATTTTCTTCAAACTTATATCCTCCTCTGGAATCACTTAGAGCAGTTGATTGTGTGATTTTTAAAGTATCAATAGCTGGTGTATATATTGCTAGAGGTTTTATAGAAGAACCCGGCTGATGAGGGTTAGTAGCACGATTTAAAGTTTTTCTACCACTTATATTCCTTCCTCCAGCTAGTGCTCTTATTTCGCCATTTTTATAATCTAAGATTACCATTGCAGCTTGTGGTTGGCTAACTCCATCAGAACCGACCATATGTCCTGGGAAATTACTATTTTTATCAAATTCTTCTTCTAAAGCATCTTGCATTTTAGGGTCTATAGTTGTATTTACAATTAGACCACCATTATAGAATAAGTTTTGAGCTTCATCATTTGTATGTCCTTGTTCCATTAAAGCATTTATAACTTCACTTTCAATAAGGTCTTCTAGAGATGAAGAAACTTTGTCTGATGATTTAGGCAATTTTATTTCTATTTTAGCTTTGATTGCTTCGTCATATTCGTTTTGCTTTATATATCCTAATTCTAACATTTTCTTTAGAACAACTTTTTGTCTTTTCTTAGCTTCTGGGTTACTTACAGCCTTTCTGACAACTAATGTACCTGCTTTTAGTTGTTTATAAGTATCATTAGATATAAGCTCCCAAGACTTTATTTTTTCAATCATATCAAAGTCTATTTGAGTAGGGTCGTCTAACTCATCATCAGATGTGTTAACAAAAAATAATAGTTTATTTTCTAAATCACTTTTAGTTTCGCTTCCATCCAATTTAGAAGTTTTATAAGCTGAAAATTTTGATGGATATTTAGTCGAACCAGCAAGAAGTGCTGACTCAGCTATAGTAAGGTCAGCTGCAGACTTATCAAAATAACCACGTGCACCAGCTTCAGCTCCTGCTAGACCTTTACCGACGAAAAAGTTATTTAAATAAGTTTCTAGTATTTTTTCTTTACTTACTGTTTTACTCATCTCATATGCATAGTAAATATCCTTTATTTTACGAGGTAGAGTCTGTTGTTCAGTAGTCAACAACATTTTAGATACCTGCATAGGAATAGTACTACCCCCTTGTTTAGTACCTGTAAGGGTCTTTAATACTGATCTAAATAGACCTTTAATATCGACACCATTATGTTCATAAAAACGTTCATCTTCTATTGCAATTACAGCATGTTGAAGATGAGGTGAAATCTTATCTAGTGGAACAGGTGTCTTTTTATTTACACTTGGAGCTGTAGATAATGTTTTTCCATTAGCGTATTTAATTGTAGTTGTTTGGTTTGTCTGTTTATCCAAGACAGCTTCTGTGACTGGAGTAACATCTCTTAATGATGCAAATACTAAACCAGCAGTACCAGCAGTACCAACAACTAGTAAAACTAAAAATACTATCCCAAATACTCTTAGTTTTCTAAATTTATCGCTTTTTTTAGATTTTTTCTTGTTTTTTGTTGAACGAGTTTTGTTAGTTGAGCCCCTATTAATTGGTTTGTTTGTATTACTAGAGGAACTAACTTTTTTTCTTCTGATTTTATTTCCATTTTTATCATTATCGTTATTCATAAGATTTTAACCTCCTTACTTAATGCAATATTATAACACAAATAGGAGTAGTTTTGTAATTAATAGAAAAAATGAATTTGCTATAATATTCTGTACATTGTAAATATGTATAAACATAATGTATTAAAAAGTCTATATTTTTATTTTATTTATTTTTGACAAATATTATAAAAGTTATGCCAAAGCTACATATAAATAAATAGGAGGGGATAATTTTGAATAGGATAGTAGATAGAAAAAATAAAAATGAAGTTAGAAAAATCGCAGCTATTTTTTTGGTAATTCTTTTCTTGTCTGTATTTATAGGCAGTTTTATATATATAGATAAAACTTTAAGACCGACAATAACAGTTTTGGCAGAAACTAAAGCTCTTGAACTAGCAAATAGGTCCATAAATAAAGCTGTTGCTGAGATGGTAGAAGGAAAAATAAATTATGAAGACTTAATGGATATACAGCTTGATAATAATGGTAAAATAACTATGATACAAGCAAATACTATAATGATGAATGAGATTGCATCTGCAATAGCTTTAGAAATACAAGATGAATTAAAAAAGGATAAGACAGCAAGTTCTTACATACCTATAGGAACGGCGTTAGGAAGTCCTATATTAGCTAAATACGGTCCTAAACTTGAAGTGTCTATTGAACCTATAGGAACAGTATCAGTAAACTTTAAAACGGAATTTGAGTCCTCAGGTATAAATCAAACAAGACATAGAATATATCTAGAAGCCCAAACACAAGTTAAAGTAGTGATACCACTTATAACATCAACAAAACAAATTAAAGCTCAAATACCTATTTGTGAAACTATAATAGTAGGTGATGTTCCAGAAAGTTATGTAAATATACCAGAAAAAAATCTAGGCAATGTTTTACCTAACACTGGAAAGAATACTAACAAGTAATATAAAGTTGTATATTTTTAAATAAATTTAAAATATTAGTTTATAAATAAAAATTTTGGAAATAATATTAATATAATTTCAATAGAAAATTATATTTTATACTATGTAAAATATCTAATATATTTGGTCTGTAGGTTAAATAAAAATACCTTTAGACCAAATATATTATTAATAATTTAATAACATCTTAAAAGTTATTTATTTATATTATTTACAACATCCATTTGATAAATACACCATAACCTACAGCTGGGTCATTTTCAATAGCGTGTGACACTGCTCCGATTATGTTATTATCTTGAACTATTGGAGTACCACTCATACCTTGTACAATACCACCAGTTTGAGTTAAAAGCTTTTTGTCTGTAATTTTAATTTTAAAACTTTTACTTTCTGGATGTTTTTGGTTTTCTATATCTATAATTTCAATATTATACTTTTTACACTCATTAAAGTTATCTTGTAAAATTATTTGAGCTTTTCCTAATTTGACTTCATCTAAAGATGCTACTTTATATTTTTTTAAATTAGAAATATCAAAGTTATTAATTTGACCTCTTATTCCAAAATCAGTATTTTCTGTAAAGCTACCAATAATATTTTCTCGTTTTGCATTTATACATCCAACACTACCTTTATAAGACTTTTCTATATTAAGATGCTTAGTTGTAGAAATTGAACCTGTTTTAATAGGTATTTTTCTTGCATTACCAACACTTATTGGATGACCTACAGCACCAAACTCTGATGTCTCTGGATTAATATATGTCAAAGTAGCAAATCCAGAGAGTAAGTTATTAAAACTAATTTTTTCTAATATGTGTTTAGTAGTTTTCATCGTTATAAGTTGACCACCTCTATTTAATAAAATAGATACTTGTTTTTCTTCAGGTAAAGCATTTAAGGTATTAGCAAAGTCGCTATATCCATCAACTTCAACATTGTTTACCTTCACTATAGCGTCACCTAATCTAAATGGAGATGCTTCTCCAGGATTTCTAACGATGATATTTTTTAATTCTGCATCGATTTGAAGGACGTTTCCAATCGGTATTAAATATTCAGGTTCATTTTTTTGTAAATTTTGTGCATAAATTAAATTATTTGAGAAAAAATATAATAAAAATAAAAAGGTTAAAACAATTGTAAATTTAGACTTAGCTAAGTTGGTATTTTTAATTAAAGCTTTATCTTTAAAATAAAAATTTTTAAGTTGCATAAAACACCTCTTTCTTATTAAATTATTTTAATAATAGAATTGAAGTTTTCTTGCTGCTTCTATATTATGTTGCTCAAGAATTAGTTTTTGATGCTTGGAAAACTGGCTCAATAACACCTTAGTTTTCATAAAAATAAATAAAATAAAGAGTGTATATGATAAAATAGATACATATTCATATAAATAAAAATAAATAATGGCTGTCTATCATTAGAAAGGAGCAAAAAATGAAAAAATATAGATTGTTAGTTACTTGTATAATTGCCATGGGAATTATAATTATAGGAACATCAAATCCAGTTAGCAATTTTTACAAGACTACAAATTTGATTAGTTCAGGAAATATTACAAATGAAAAAGCAGATAAAGATAAAAGTTCAAACAAAAATACTAAAGATAAAGATGAGGACAAATCAAATTCTAAAAATAATAAAGACAAGTCATCAGAAGACAAATCATCAGATAGTAAAAATGAAACTCAAAAAAATAAAAAATTTTTAATTTGTATAGACCCAGGGCATCAAGGAAAAGGAGATAGCAATCTAGAACCAGTAGCTCCAGGTTCTTCCTCTAAAAAAGCGAGAGTATCTTCAGGAACAGAGGGTATTGCTACAAAAAAACCAGAATACGTTTTAAACTTAGAAGCCTCTCTTGTTTTAAAGAGTATATTAGAATCTAAAGGTTATAATGTAATAATGACTAGAGAGACACATGATGTAAATATAAGTAATTCAGAAAGAGCAATACTTGCTAATGATAAAAAGGCAGATATGGTTGTAAGAATACATGCAGACAGTTTAAATAATTCTTCAAAAACTGGAGCATCTATATTGATTCCTGAAAAAGATGGAAAATATACAGCTCCTATATATGAAGAGAGTAATAACTGTGCTGAATTTATCAAACAGAATATGGAACAAGCAGGGATACAAATTAATGGAATCTTTCAAAGAGGTGATTTGACTGGGTTTAACTGGTCAAAAGTACCAGCTGTATTAGTAGAAATGGGATTTATGAGTAACTATAATGAAGACCAAATGATGTCAAATCCAGACTATCAAAGAAAAATGATGCAATGTATAGCTGATGGATTAGATGCATATTTTAAATAAAGTATGAATAGAGAAAAAGTTAGGTTGGTATTATTTTCCTAATTTTATCTCTATTTTTTATTGTACATAATATAATGATAAGGTTTATTTTAAGTTAAATTGTCGTAAATATAACTAAAAATATTGGTAATACTTGATTTAAGTTTAAAAAGAATATATTATAGTATAGAATGTGTAAAATTTTTTTGAGAGGTGTTAGAATGCTAGTAGTAGAAAATGTGAGTCATGGATTTGGTGCAAGAACAATATTAGAAAATGTATCTTTTAGACTTAGAAAAGGTGAACATATTGCACTAGTTGGCGCTAATGGAGAAGGAAAATCGAGTTTTTTAAATATAATAACAAAGAAGCTTATGCCAGATGCTGGAAATATAAAATGGTCTTCAAGAGCTACAGTAGGTTATTTAGACCAACACACGGTATTAAGTAAGGGTAAAACTATAAGGGAAGTGCTTAGAGAAGCTTTTAAGCATATGTTTGACTTAGAGCAAGAAATGATTGCTATGTATGATAAAATGGGAGAAGCTAGTGATGATGAAATGAGTAAGCTTCTTGAAGAAACAGCAGAAATACAAACTATACTTGAAAATAGTGGTTTTTATATGATAGATGCAAAGATACAAGAAGTTGCAAATGGTCTTGGTCTTGGAGAAATTGGTCTTGATAAAGATGTAACTGACTTAAGTGGAGGGCAAAGAACAAAGGTACTTCTTACTAAACTTCTACTTGAAAATCCAACTATTCTTATATTGGACGAGCCTACAAACTATTTAGATGAAGAACATATAACGTGGCTTACTAAGTACCTTCAAGAGTATGAGAATAGCTTTGTATTAGTTTCTCATGATATTGAATTTATAAACAATACTTGTAATGTAATATATCATATGGAAAATGGAGAGTTAAATAGATACAAAGGAAACTATGATGAATTTGTAAGACTTAATGATATAAAGAAACGTCAAGAAGAACAAGCCTATGATAAGCAAGTTGAAGAAAGAAAAAGACTAGAGGATTTTGTAGCTAGAAATAAAGCTAGAGTAGCAACTAGAGGAATGGCTAACAGTAGACAAAAGCAACTTGATAAGATGGAAATATTGGAAAGACCAAAAGAAAAAATAAAGCCTACTTTTGCTTTTAAAGACGCTAGAGTAGCAAGTAAAATAATTTTTGAAACAGAAAATTTAGTGTTAGGATATGATGAAGCATTGACAAAACCACTCAATTTCCACTTAGAAAGAGGAAAGAAGATTGCTTTAAAAGGAATGAATGGTATTGGAAAATCTACTTTATTAAAAACTTTACTTGGAATAATAAAACCATTTGAAGGAAATGTTAAGTTAGGTGACTATTTGGAAGTTGGATATTTTGAACAAGAGAGTTCAAGAGAAAATAGTAATACACCTATGGATGAAATTTGGAGTGAATTTCCAGGGCTTACAAACTTTGAAGTTAGACAGGCTCTTGCAAAATGTGGACTTACAAATGAGCATATAACTAGTCAAATGAGAGTGCTAAGTGGTGGAGAAGCTGCTAAGGTTAGACTTTGTAAAGTAATGCTAAAAAATATAAATTTCTTAGTATTAGATGAGCCTACAAATCACTTGGACGTTGAGGCAAAAGATGAATTGAAGAAGGCTATCAAAGAGTTTAAGGGAACAGTTCTTTTGGTATGCCATGAGCCAGAATTTTATTCAGAAATTGTTGATGATGTATGGAATATAGAAGATTTTACAACTAAAATCGTGTAGTAATTTAACTTATTACTGGAGGGATTTCATGAAAAAGTTTCTAAATATACTTTTTTCAGTTTGTATTAGTATTGTTATAATAGTAGGTGTTATTAATTTTACTGTTGGATTTAAACAACTTTATTATTTTGACATTGATTATTTAAGTATATCACAGTTATCTGGTTTATCTAAAGATGATATAAAATTAAACTACGATTATCTAATTGATTATAATTTAAGTAAGAATGTGTCTGAGTTCAAGTTACCAACATTAAAATCTTCTCCAGAAGGGAAGATACATTTTGAAGAAGTTAGGAATATATTTCAAAATATCAATAAATTAGCTAAATTATTAATGGTAGTTTCTTTAGTAGGAATTGTACTAAGTGTAAAGAATAAAAATATAAAAATGTTGAAAACTACATCAATAACACTTATAATTATGCCATTATTATTGGCAGTTCCAATTTTATTGAATTTTGAAAAGTCGTTTATTATTTTTCATAAGTTATTATTTAGAAACGATTATTGGATATTTGACCCTAATTTAGACCCAGTTATAAGTATGTTGCCAGAGGAATTCTTCTTTCACTCAGGAATGATGATTTTAATATTAGTTTTGTTAGCAAGTATATTACTTTTTGTAATGTATAAATTATGTAAATCGTTCAAAATAAGATAATAAAAATAAATTAGATTAAAAATTATACAATAAAAATAGCTATGTAACAATATTTAGACTAAAAGTAGTTAATAAATATTTACGCATAGCTATTTCTAATGAAAAATCACTTTTTACTAGTGATTTTAACTAAATCTTGAAATTTTCCCATAATATAATTATAATTATTTTTTTTATGAGGTAGCATGCAACTACTACAATCTTTGATACCTTTATCTGTATACTTGAAATTTCCACCACAGTTTTCTCCTAAAGCATACAAAGGACAGTAGCAAAATAAACAATTAAATTCTTCTGGTTTATTAGTTTTATGACAAGGGAAAAATTCACAATCTTTGTGATTAAAAAACTTATAATTTTCGCCCATATTTTCCTCCTAAATTAAATAAAATTTAAATTTTTTATAACTATATAAGATTTTGGTGATAATATAATTATACTAAATATTTTTGTAAATAGTTGATAATATAGTATTATTAATCATAGTATTAATGGTATAATTAGTCAACAGAAAAATAATGTAAAAATAATGTAAGTGTATTTTGCAATTAGAATATTCTTTATAACAAAAAATGAGGTGATTATAGTGAAAGAAATTCAAGAAAAAGCACTTCTTGTAGGTTTGAATTTGACGACAATGGTGAAAAAAAGTGATGATATAAACACTAGTGAATCTATGGAAGAATTAAAAGAATTAACAAAAGCTGCAGGAGCAGAGGTTGTAGGTAGCTTAATTCAAAATAAACATTCTATAGATGCAGCTTATTATATAGGAAAAGGTAAGGTAGAAGAAATAAGAGCATATAGTGACTCTTTAGATGCTACTTTAGTAATTTTTAATGATGAACTATCTGGTGCTCAAATCAGAAATATAGAGAATGTTGTTGGAAGAAAAGTAATAGATAGAACTACCTTGATTTTAGATATATTTGCTCAAAGGGCACTTAGTAAAGAAGGTAAATTACAAGTTGAATTAGCACAATTAAAGTACAGATTACCACGACTTTATGGAATGGGTGGTGAGATGAGTAGAACGGGTGCAGGGATTGGTACTAGAGGTCCTGGAGAACAAAAACTAGAAATAGATAAAAGACATATACTTAATAAAGCAGCAGATATAAGACGTGAACTTAGAGAAGTAAAAAAGAATAGAGAGACACAGAGAGTTAAGCGTTTAAAGTCAAATATACCGATTGTAGCACTTGTTGGGTATACAAATGCAGGAAAATCTACCTTGCTAAACGAATTAATAAAGACACACAAGGATTATGAGCAAGAAAAAGAAGTTTTTGTAAAAGATATGCTTTTTGCAACTTTAGATGTAACCTTAAGAAAGGCTCTTTTGCCAAATAAAAAAGAATTTTTAGTAGTAGATACTGTTGGATTTGTAAGTAAACTTCCCCATGATTTAGTAGAAGCGTTTAAAGCAACATTGGAAGAAGTACAGTATGCAGATTTAATCTTACATGTAATTGATGCGACAAATACTAGTTATGAATTGCAAAAAAGTACTACTGAAGGTGTATTAAAAGAACTTGGTGTAAATGATAAAAAACATATACTTGTATATAATAAAGTGGACAAGCTAGAATTGGATATATATCCTAAAAGTCAAGAAGATATTGTGTATATTTCTGCAAAACAAGGCATAAATATGGATAAGCTATTAAATATGATAGAAATTGCTTTAATGGAAAATACTTATTCAGTAAGCTTGATGTTACCTTATGAGAGAGGTGATATATTTAGTAGAATAAAAGATAAATATAATGTGGAGAATTTTGAGTATGGGGAAAATGGTATAACACTAGATGTAAACTTAGATGAAGAAGATTTTAATATCTATAGAGGGTACATACTAGAAAAATAGGTTGAATATGGATATAAATTGGGAAAATATAGATAATCTCGAAGATTATTTTATAACCTATCTTCTTTATAAAGAATCTAAAACAGTATCTCAAATTAGTAAAATTAGAAATATTTCAAGTACTGAAGCAAGTGAGCAACTTATACAAGCAAAATTAAAAATAAAGGAAATGCAAAAAGATGATTTTGAAGCATCTAAGGATATTTTAGATAAATTTTTAGAATTAGATAAAATTAAGAGACTTGATTTTATGGATAGCTTAGATGACGAAAAAATGGTATACTTTAAGAGAAAGGTTTTCAAAAGAATCCTTGTGGAAAAAAATGCTGAAGATTTAATTGTTTTAATTTGGGCGACAGGTGAGTTAAAAGATGATAGATTCTTGAAATTGCTTCATCAGCTCACAAACCACAGACACTCAGATATTAGAAGAATAACTTATTCAGCAATCAGAAAGATTGAATCACCGAGTAGTAGAGAAGTACTGCAAAAAGGTCTCTACGATAAAAATGCACAAACTAGACAGTATTGTGCAAAAGCTCTTTCAAAATTGGGAGATAAAAACAGTTTAAAGATTTTACAGCAGTTGAAAGACAAGAATAAGAATTTTGAAAAAGAATATGTACTTAGAGCTTATGATGAAGCCATTAAGTCATTGGAAAATGCAAAAAATTTGAAAAAGTAATTTTTTATTAAGGCAATTTGTTTACTTAGTGATGTATTTCTAGAGTTTAACAAGGTAATAAATAAATTAATGGGAGGGGTTTCAAATGATAGTAAGACGTTGTGCAGGTGGAGTAGTGTTTTATGCTAATAAAGTACTTATTGTAAAAAATGATAGAGGTGAATGGACACTTCCAAAAGGAAAGATACTTGGAGGAGGACTTCCATATGAGAGTGCTGTTCAAAGAGTTAAAGTAGAGACTGGTATAGATGCTAAAATGATAGATGTGGCTGGTGATACTATGTATGAATTTTTCTCAAGAAGTAGACAACAAGAAGTTTGTAATGCAATAATGTGGTATGTTATGGAGGCTTGTAACACTGATTGTGTACTTGCTCCTGAATTCCAAGAAGGTGGATTTTATAAAGTAAAGGATGCTTTAGAAATGTTGTCACATCATAAAGAACAAGCTTTAGTAGAAGTGTCTTATAAAAAGTTTAAGGAATTAAAGAAATTAGTTTCAGAGGGCGATGATGTTCCAGCAAATTAATTGTGAATCTAGAGAATTCTGAGGAAGGGATAAGCCCCTTCCTTTTTTAATTAAAGTTATCTTAAATATAAATTTTATAATCTCTATAGATTATGATTTAGTGTAATATTATATTAAATCTTTATAGATTATTAAACTTATATCTAAAATAAGTGCTTTACACCTAAAATAAAAATTAAAAAGTATGCAATTTTATTATATAATTGTTTTATGATGTTGATTAAATAAACACTAAAAATTATATTTATGGTTTAGTAAAATAATTTTTATAAATAAATGTATATATTAGCGAAGGATTAAAATGGGAGGAATTATAATGAGCAATTACAGGACATTACATGAATTTGGAACGGATGAAATAACGATTGAAAAGTCTGTTTTTATTGGATATGCTAGTCCTATAAAGAGTGAAGAGGAAGCATTAGAATTTATAAATGAAATAAAGAAAAAGCATAAAGATGCAACGCACAATGTGTGGGCTTATACAGTAGGACAAAATATGAATATACAAAGATACAGTGACGATGGAGAGCCACAAGGAACAGCGGGGATACCTACATTAGAGGTTATAAAAAAAGAAGATTTGAGAGATGTAGTAGTTGTTGTTACTAGGTATTTTGGAGGCACAAAATTAGGTGCAGGTGGTTTAGTTAGAGCTTATACAAAAGGTGCTAAGCTGGGACTTGAAGCAGGTAAGATAATTTATAAGGTAATGTATCAAGAAGTTAAGATTAAGATAGACTATACTCAACTTGGAAAAGTACAAAATGAGTTAATGAATTTAGGGTATTTTATAAAAGATACTATATATGAGGATAATGTTGAGATAGTAGTATATTCAAGATTAGAAGATGTAGAGAAATTATCAGAAAAAATGATTGATATAACAAGTGGAACAGGAAAAATAGTTTTGGGGGAGGAATTTTATTTGTCTGAACAAAATGGAGAAATTTTACTGTAATTTATAAGGTTATTAGAATAGTCAATGCCTCATTAAATAACTAATTAGTATTTTTGAATGAAAAGCCATTAAATTGTTTTAATCTAAATCAATTTAATGGCTTTTTATCAGATTTTGCACAGAATCCTTTTTTTACTTCAAATAAACCAACTAAAAGTAAAAATACCCCAAATATTTTTTTTAATATATCTGAAGACAGATAATTAGCTAATAGTGAACCAAACACAGCTCCTAAAACCCCAAACACAGCTATAGGTATGACCAATTTAAAAACTACATTTTTATTTTTTATATGTATAGCAAGTGCTATAAGTGTCATAGGGATAGATGAAAGTAAATTTACACTTTGTGCTATTTTAGTATCTATACCAGCAAGCAAAACGAGTGCAGGTATAAGGATTGTTCCTCCACCCATTCCCATTCCTCCAATAATTCCTGCAAAAAATCCAATTAGAGCAAATAACATTAAAACACCATCCTTAATGCTGCAATTATCATGATTATTCCAAAAGAAATTCTAAGAAACTTTCCAGTAACCTTATTTAGTAACTTAGCTCCTATAATACCACCAAGAATACTTCCAACTGCAACTTTAATTGTTAAATTAACATCATAAGTACCTTTAGATACATATAAAACAGAACTTGCTGTCGTTAAGAAAACTATTATAGAAAGAGCAGTTGCATGAGATTTATGTTCTTCTATCTTAACAATGTCATTTAATATTGGAACTAAAAGAGTACCTCCTCCAGAACCAAACACCCCATTTATAAATCCTGTAAAAACACCAATTATTGTATTTTTTAAGTTAAAATTAAAATATTTTTTCTTTAAATCATCAGTTTTTTTCATAAAAATCACCTTCTGAAATAGTTTTACCAAAATAGGCAAATTATATTTATATAAAATAAGATTAAATATAATCTTTAATGTTTGTTTGATTTTGCATAAAAAAAAACATATTAAAACAACATATTAATATATGGTATAATATATTAAAACAAAGTAGCAAATTTGAGAGGAGATAACAATGTCAAATATAAAAATACAAATAGACAAAACTGTAGAATGGCTTGTAAATAAGGTTAATGAGGCAAATGCAAAAGGATTAATTGTTGGTGTATCTGGAGGAATTGATTCAGCAGTAGTTGCTAATTTAATTAAAAGGGCATTTCCAGAAAACTCTATGGGAGTTATAATGAGCATAAAAAGTAATCCTCAGGATAGAGAAGATGCACTTAAGGTTATAGAGGGATGTGATATAGAATATCTTGATTTAGACCTTATAGAACCACAAAGTGCTATATTAGACATGGTAGTAGGAAATTTAAAAGATAAACATTTATATAGAGAAGAATATTTAAAGATGACAGATGCAAATTTAAGGGCAAGAGTAAGAATGAGTACTATTTATACAATTGCTAACAATCTAGGATATCTAGTTGTTGGTACAGACAATGCTGCAGAAATACACACAGGATATTTTACTAAATTTGGTGATGGTGGAGTTGATATTTTACCAATTGCAAATTTAACTAAAGGAGAAGTGTATGAATGGGCAAAAGAACTTGGTGTTCATGAAGATTTAATAAATAAAGCTCCTTCAGCAGGTCTTTGGGAAGGTCAAACAGATGAAGATGAAATGGGAACTACTTACAATATGATAGATGCTGTGTTAGAAGGTAGATTAGATGAAGTTCCTAAAAGAGACCAAGAGATAATTGAAAGACTTCATAGATTAAGCGAACACAAGAGAAAAACGCCTGCACAACCTCCTAAGTTCTAATTTACTATTTATAAGATTTGTGATAAAATTTACAAGTGATGAAAATTAGAATAATTAATTGTACGTATTAAGGAGTGGAAATATGGGACGTATAGGTAATATAATTAATAGAAAAGGTAAACAAGATGCTCAAAGAGCAAAGATATTTACTAAACATGCTAGAGCAATAGCCGTTGCAGCTAAAGAAGGTGGAGCAGACCCAGAGTACAATGCAGCGTTAAAAACAGCTATAGAAAAAGCTAAGGCAGACAATATGCCAAATGATAATATAGATAGAGCTATCGCTAAAGGTGCTGGAGCAGGCGCTGGAGAGGACTATGAAACTATAGTTTATGAAGGCTATGGTCCTGGTGGAGTTGCTGTTATAGTAGAAACTTTAACTGACAACAAAAACAGAACTGCTGGTAATGTAAGATATTACTTTGATAAAAACGGAGGAAACTTGGGAACTACTGGATGTGTATCTTTTATGTTTGATAAAAAAGGACAAATATTAGTTGGTTTGGGAGATGGAGTTTCAGAAGAAGAATTGATGGATGTTGCATTAGAAGCAGGAGCTGAAGATTTTATAACAGAAGAAGATGGCTATGAAATAATAACTACACCAGAAGATTTTTCTAGTGTTCGTGATGAGTTGAAAGCTAAAGGATATGAGTTTATATCTGCTGATGTTAAGATGATACCTCAAACTACAACTGTATTGACTGAAGAATCTCATTTAAAAATGATGAATAAATTGGTTGATATGCTTGAAGAAGATGATGATGTTCAAGATATATATCATAACTGGGAAGTAGAATAGATATTGTAAGTATATTGAAATTTATAATTATTACATAAATTTTAATATGTGATAAATTTTATAAAATAGGAAATTACTAAAATGAATATATGCATCTCTAACCTATATTTGCATAACAATATGTAAACATAGGTCAGAGGTGTTTTTGTGCTTATAGATTAAGACAATTTAAAATAAGTTTTGAGCAGGGCTTGATTGCCTATAAATAATTGATGGATATACCACTTGTTGTTGAATACCATTTATACGACCAGTTATTGTATCAATAATCATCCTAAGACTACGTTCTGCTGTCTCTTCCATTTTCAAATCTATGACTGTCAAAGGAGGAATACTTCTTGCCATTAGTCGTGAAGGTCCATTACTTGCCGCAAATATTTGAACATCCTCTCCAATTACAATTCCCGATTCATGAAATGCATTCATCATACCAAGAGCTACCAAATCATGATTACAGAAAATTACTTTTTTTAGTGAATTTTTTGCAAGCATTTTTTGAGCAATATCATATCCACTATCTATTTTATTAGAACAATAATATATAGAATCTGATAGATGTATTCCATGTTCTTTGCATGTTTTTAAAAAAGATTTGCCTCTCAAAGTCATGCATGTAAAGGAAGTTGGATTGAATACAACAGCAATATCATTTTTACCATTCTGAATAGCATGTAAAGCTGCTATACGACCAGTTTCTTCATTATCAATAGATACACTTGAAAAACCAGGTATTTCACGATTTACAACAACCACAGGAATTTTAGGTTTATTTTTTAATAGATATTCTATATCATTAGCATTTATGCCTGTTAAAACGATTCCATCATAATAATTATTTGAAAAAAGATATTCATCATCACATAGATGACCAACTTTGTAAGGTCGTATTATGATATTTATATTTAAATGTTCTAAAGAAACTATATGGTTTATTGCTTGAAGTATATTAGTTGATGCCAACTCAAATCCCTCATCCTGCCAATAAAATGCTATTTGAATATTGTTATGTTTAATAGGAGTAGAACGTTTATATCCAAGCTTATCAGCTGAATTTAATACAAGTTCTTGTGTCTGTAGTGGAATTCTACGTTCATTTCCTTTACCACTTAAGACGTACGAGACAGTTGCTGAAGAAAGACCACAGTCTTTTGCAATATCTTTGATTGTTGCCATAATAAAATCCTCCTTAAATAGTTGCTTAAATTTGCTTATATCAATAATCTTAACATATATTCAACTAAAGAACAATATTCTACAACGTGCATATTTTACAGGATTAGAATAGAGAAATTAAAAAAACTCCTTACTTTATGTTGACATAATTTAGTTAGAAGAATTATAATATGCTTAAATAAGCTTATTATTAACTTAATTTAAGTAAAGTTAAGCAGGAACATACAATGCTAGCTTGTTATGTGACTGTAAAAGGGGGAAAAGAAATGAGTAAGATAAATATATTTGAAGTTGGTCCTAGAGATGGATTTCAAAACCTGAAAGAGTTTTTAGAAACTGATAAAAAACTTAAGATTATTGATGGTCTTATTGCTTCAGGGATTAGACAGCTTGAAATTAGTTCATTTGTAAGCCCAAAGGCAATACCTCAGATGAAAGATGCAAAAGAAATAGCAACTTATTGTGTAGAAAAATATCCTAATGTGAAACTTTATGCATTAGTTCCAAATTTATATGGTGCTAAAGTCGCATGGGAGTGTGGTATAAGAGATATATCTTATGTTATTTCCTTAAGTGAAACTCACAATAAGAAAAATATAAATAGAACTCATGAAGAATCCATTACTGAACTTAAAAAAATAATAGATTTCTATCCTGAAATGAATATATGTGTTGGAATAGCCACAGTATTTGGATGCCCTTTTGAAGGCATACCAAAAATAGAGGATGCGGTGGAGTTTAGTAAATGCCTTTGGGAAAACGGTGTCAGAGAGATGAATTTGGCAGATACAATAGGTATTGCTGACCCAAAACAAGTTAGAGACACTATTAGTGCATTAGTCGAAGCATTACCAGAATGTAGATGGCAGGTACATATACATGACACTAGAAATATGGGGATGGTTAATACTCTTGTAGCTATTGAGTCTGGTATTAATACTGTTCAGTCTACACTTGGGGGATTAGGAGGGTGTCCTTTTGCTCCTGGAGCATCTGGAAATACTGCAACTGAAGATTTAGTGTACATGCTCGAACGCATGGGATATGATACAGGAGTTGATTTTGTTAAACTCCTTGAATTATCAAAGTATCAGATGAGTTTTGTAAATGGGATGTATAGTGGTCATCATCTAAATATAAAGTCTAATAGTTGTAATTATTAGTTTTATTGATTAACTGATTAACAAAATACGTTGATTAGCAAAATAGATTTATTAATAAAAAATATCAATTAATAAAAATACATCAACTAATAAAATAAACAAAGGAATTGAGGGGATTAGTATGGATATTATAGCTTTACTTTTATTTTTAGGAGTTATTATTATTGCATTTGTACGTAAGAATAATGCAGGTATTTTAGCTCTAGCTATTGGTGTTATAGCTGTTAGAGTTTTTGGTATGGATGATAAAGACCTTTATGGAGCTATAAGCAACTCAATGTTTACTACACTTGTTGGTATAACACTGCTCTTTGCAATAGTAAACTCAACAGGAGCATTGAAGCTTGTTGCAGAAAAAATTGTAGCTGTCTCTGGTAAACGTGTTTGGCTTATACCTATAGCAGTTTTTATAGCAGGATTTGTTGTTGCCGGTGTTGGACCTGGAGCAATTCCGGCGCTTGCAATTATTCCAGCAATGGCTGTTCCTGTAGCAATAACTGTTGGTTATAATCCTGTAATGCTTGCACTTATAGGCGAATGTGGATTAATGGCAGGTCGTATGACTACTATTACTCCAGAAGGTCAAATTATAAAAACTGTTGCAGAAGGGGTTGGAATTGAAAATGTTATGCCAACTATTTTAGCATGTCAAACCCTATCAACGATTGTATTTTCAATAGTATTGTTCATAATTTTTAAAGGATATAAACTTAAAAAATCTATAGATATTATAGATAGTAAGAATATAGAAAAGTTTAATATAAAGCAAATAATTTCTCTTATAAGTATACTAGTCATGATTGCTTTTATTATATTTTTTGATGTGAATGTTGGACTTGCTGCTTTTTCAGTTTCTGCTATACTTCTTTTTTTCAATATTGCTGAAGATGGAGAATGTATCAAGGCAATTCCATGGAGTACAATAGTAATGGTACTTGGAGTGGGAGCAATGATGACAATTGTGGATGCAGCGGGAGGTATTGACTTGATGAGTAATGCATTATCATCACTAATGAATAGTAAAACAGCTACTCCTATTATGAGTATTTCAGCAGGGCTTATGTCTATGGTAAGTTCTGCCTTAGCAGTAGTGTATCCAACTATGATGCCTATGTGTGTTGATATAGCTAAATCAGTTGGAGGAGTAGACCCACTAGCACTTATTGCAGCAGTTGGTGTAGGAGGTTCTCTTGCTGGTGTAAGTCCGCTTTCTACTGGTGGTGCGTTGATTTTAGCAGCTATGGGGTCAAGTAAGAAAGATTTTAATAAAGAAGAACAAAATAAGGTGTTTGTTCAACTGTTCATTATGAGTGTAGTTGGATTATTGGTTATTGCAGTAGTATCAGTTTTATTCTTTAATGGAATAGCACGTATTATGAATTAATTTCGATAATCGAAGAATTTGTTATTAAAATTAACTTTTAATATTGAGTAATAGAGTATAAATTGGAGGTATAGTTATGAAAAAGGGAGCATTAGGTAATATAAAAGTACTTGACCTTACTAGAGTCCTTGCAGGTCCATATTGTACAATGATGTTGGCAGATTTTGGTGCTGATGTTATAAAAATAGAGATGCCAAGAAAAGGTGATGATACAAGAGGTTTTGGACCCTTTGTAAATGGAGAGAGCCTATACTATGCAAATATAAATAGAAATAAAAAAGGTATAACTCTAAACCTTAAGTCAGAAGAAGGTAAAAATATATTTTTAGAAATGGTAAAACAAGCTGATGTTGTAGTAGAAAATTATAGACCAGGTGTTATGGAAAAGCTAGGGTTGGGTTATGATGAATTAGCCAAAATTAACAATCAAATAGTTTATGGAGCTGTGTCAGGGTTTGGATGTTATGGACCATATGCAGAACGTCCAGGTTACGATATTATTGCACAGGCAATGGGTGGTCTTATGAGTATAACAGGTACAGAAGGAGGAGAGCCAACGAGAGTAGGTAATGCTATGGGGGATGTATTAGGTGGAATGAATTTAACTATTGGTATACTTGCAGCACTTAATGCTAGAAAGATAATAGGAAAAGGACAAAGAGTAGATATTTCCCTCGTTGATTCTGTTGTATCATCTCTCGAAACTGGTATACAGAGATACTTTGATTCAGGTCAGCCTGAACTTATGGGTAATAGATATGCTTCTGCTTATCCTTATGACTCTTTTAAAGCAAGTGATGGTAATTTTGTAATAGGTTGTGGTAATGACAAACTTTTTGAAAAGTTATGTAAAAAGGTACTTTTTAGAGAAGACCTTTTAACAGATGAGAGATTTAAAACAAATCTTAATCGTTGTGAACATCACAAGGCTCTTAAACCAGAAATAGAAAAATGGTCTGTTAATCATACAATAAAAGAAGCAGTTGACTTAATATCAAAGGCCGGTGTTCCAGCTGCCCCTATTTATAATCTTAGCTGTGTAACAACAGATGAACATATTGCAAAAGCAAGGGAAATGATTGTAGATATGAGACACCCTATTATAGGAGATATGAGAGTCAATGGAAATCCAGTTAAGTTAATGACAACAAAAGCTCAAATTAATGTACCAGCACCATCTTTAGGAGAAAATAATGAGGAGATTTATAGCGGTTGGCTTGGTTTTGATAGTGATAAAATAAATGATTTAAAAGAAAATGGAGTTATTTAATTTTAGAGAAAAAGTATAAATATAATATTGTTAATTTATCTATGAATACACGTGGAGATTTCAGAATAATATCAAAAAAGATTAAATCAATATTGTAAATCAATCTAAAATTATTAGTAGCATTTGAGATAGGAAAAGCTATTTAGACATTGAGTCTTTGTGGTTTTTCCTATTTTCATTAAAAAATTTATGATATTAGAAGAAATACATAGATTTACTAAATTAAAGTATTAATAACTTAAATTAATAAACATAAACTGTCTATAAGTGAATAAGTGCTCAGTTGTTACTAAACAATAACTTTTACTCCAGAAAATAAACTATCTATATTGAATAAGGACTCCTTTATTAGAGTGCAAATAAGCTTATAGAGATGCCAACTAAAATATTTTAATGAAGTATCAAAAATGAGACTGTATTCTCAAAAGTGATACTGTGTTTTTTAAGTATTTTCTCTAAAATGAGACAAAAATATTGCTTTATAGATTTTATTGGATAAAAATTCTTTAGTAAATTGTAATTTAATCAATTCTAAAGTTAAAAATTATTAAAAATACAGTGAAATTTATGTATATTTCGTTTATTTTACCCCAAAAAGATAACTTTTTAATAAAAATAAAGGAATTCAATATGAGTTGGCGTAGAACTTGCTACTATATGTTAACAAGAAATGTAGAAAAAATAACAATGTATAATGGGGGGAATATGATGGAATCTGTAGTGGAAAGTTTGAGAAATCTTAATGTGGAAGTTAAGGACAAAGTCTGTATTATTACTATAAATAGACCTAAAGCCTTAAATGCTCTTAATAATGACACCCTTAGAGAATTATCTCAAGTTATTGATGTAGTATCAGAACAGGACGAAATATTAGGAGTTATTATTACTGGGGAAGGTAAAGTTTTTGTAGCTGGAGCTGATATACGCCAGATGCAAAACTATAAAAGTGAAGAAGGAAGAAAATATGCTGGTTATGCCCAAGGGATTTTTGATAAAATTGAGGCTCTTGAGAAGATAGTAATAGCAGCAGTTAATGGATATGCATTAGGTGGTGGATGTGAACTTGCTATGAGTTGTGACATTAGAATTGCATCAGAGAAGGCTATATTTGGACAACCTGAAGTTAATTTGGGGGTCATTCCATGTTTTGGTGGAACTCAAAGATTATCAAGGCTTGTTGGAACTGGGATAGCCAAAGAATTAATTTTTACAGGAAGACAAGTAAACGCAGAAGAAGCTAAATCTATTGGTCTTATTAATAAAGTTGTTCCAAGTGGTGTGCTTTTAGAAGAGGCAATGAAGATGATGAACGAAATAGTTGAAAAAGCACCAATAGCAATAAGATATGCAAAAGTTGTTATCAATAAGGGAATAGATATGGATTTAAAAAATGCTCTTGAACTAGAGAAAGATATTGCAGGTTTAACTTTTGCTACAAGAGATAAGCAAGAAGGAATGAATGCATTTATTGAAAAGAGAAAACCGGTTTTTGAAAATAAGTAGCTATTATAACTAAATTGGAACAAATGTAGAACATATTCAAAATCTAAATTTCGTGAAAAATACATATAGTTTTATAGTTTAATTTTAAAAGGAGTTAATTTATGAATACGGGAGTAATTATAAGTTTAGTAGGGATTATTATAGCCCTATCCCTTCTAGTTGTAATGGTTATGAAGGGAGTAAATATTTTTATAATAGCAATTGTATGTTCATTATTAGTTGCTATAACAGGAAATTTAAATGTATATAATGCACTTAAGGTGGATTATATGACAGGATTTGTTGGATTTCTCCAGGCAAATTTCTTTATTTTCCTAACAGGTACCTTAATGGGAAAAATAATGGAGATTACTGGTGGAGCAAAATCTATTGCTAAGATGATTGTAAGATGGATTGGGAAGGATAAAGCATTACTTTCTATTCCAATAGCTTGTGGAATATTAGCCTATGGAGGAGTAAGTGTTTTCGTTGTAAGCTTTGCAGTGTTTCCAATAGCTTTGGAAATTTTTAAAGAAGCTGATTTGCCACGACGATTTATACCGGCAGCTTTGACTTTTGGATGTTCAACTTTTGCTATGGTTGCACCAGGAGCACCCCAGATTCATAATATTGTTCCAGCTTCAACATTAGGGACAGATATTATGGCTGGAGCAGTAAATGGATTTATATCATGTGCAGTAATGTTTATAGTTGGAAGCACCATTTTATACAAAATGGTTTCAAAGGAAAAGGGCAATGGTGGGCATTTTATAGCACATGAATCAGATATATTTGATGAAGTAGTCTCAACTAATTCTAAGAGAGAAAATGGTCCTAATGGTCTAATTGCTTTAATTCCATTAATAGTATCAATCTTAATAATTAATGTAAAAGTTAATGGACAAGCGATAGTACCTATTGAGGTAGGAGTGTTTATTGGAGCTTTATTAGTATATTTATTGTTAAATAAATATCAAGATAATTCCAAAATAGTTGGACATGTTGGTGATGCATGTAAAACTACAGTAGTAGCAATATGTAATACTTGTGCTGTAGTTGCATTTGGTTCAGTTGTAAAATCAGCAGTTGGTTTTGACTTCATAGTTAATGCAATGACTAGCATTCCTGGACCTCCTATTGCAGGAGCTGCAGTTGGGACTACAGTTATTGCAGGTATCTGTGGGTCAGCTTCAGGTGGACTTGGGATTGCGGCTCCACTTCTTGGACCAGTATTTTTAGCTAAGGGTGTTTCTGCTGCTGCATTAACTAGAACTATGGCAATTTCATCAGCAGCATTAGATTCGCTTCCACACAACGGATATATAGTTACTGTAACAAATGGTCTATGTAAAGAATCACATAAGGACGCTTATATGCCAATATTCTGGGTAACTGTTTTAACCCCGATTATTGGAACTGTAGTAGCAGTTCTTCTGTTTACTATGTTCCCAGGGTTACCATAACAGAAAAGACAAAATTATAGATTATATTTTGATATTATAAAATCAATTTTCAAAGTATGTACAATAAATTTTATGTTTTAATACCATAAATACCATATTTAAAATATCAAGTTGATAGTATAAGGAGGAATTGAAAGTGTTAAATAAGCCATTAGAAGGAGTTAGGGTTATTGACTTAACATATTTTGTAGCAGGTCCAGGAACTTCTAAAATATTAGCTGACTGGGGTGCTGATGTTATTAAGGTAGAGCCAAGCTTTGGAGACCCAGGAAGAAAGACAGGGGCAACAATGACAATGCCAATAGATGATTATAATAATCCTTTTTACAGCACATATAATTCAAATAAAAGAGGTTTGTCTATAAATCTTAAGAGTGAGGCAGGAATTGAAATTATGGATAAGCTTTTAAGTGAAGCAAATGTATTTGTTTCAAGTTATAGAACAGGAGCGTTAAAAAGATTAGGTCTTGACTATGAATCATTAAGCAAAAAGCATCCACATCTTATCTGGGGACAAATAAATGGTTTTGGCGATTTTGGACCTGCTAAGGATAATGCGGGTTTTGATACAGTTGCCTTTTGGGCAAGAAGTGGAGCTATGCTTGATATTGCAGAGAAGGATACAAGTCCAATAAATCCACCTATAGCTTTTGGAGATGCCACAACTTCCTGTAGTTTATCTGGAGGTATATGTGCAGCTTTATACCAGCAAGCTAAGACTGGAAAAGGGCAAAAAGTAATGGCATCTTTATTTGGACAAGCAATATGGAATGCATCATCTTTATTAGCATCTACACAGTTTAGCGATGAGTATCCAAAAACTAGAAAGAATGCTATTTCTCCAGTAATAAACTCTTATCGTTGTAAGGATGGAAAGTGGATATTCTTAAGTATCCTAGAGCATGAAAGATATTTTGAGGCACTTTGCAGATTATTTGGAAGAGAAGACCTAATAAAAGAAGAGAAATTTGCATCTTCAGTAGAAAGTAAGAAAAATGCTACAGAACTTATTAGTATTTTGGATGGTGAATTTGCAAAATTTACTCAAAATGAGATGGTTGAAAAGCTTACTACTGCGGATATGGCCCATGAAAGAATTCAACATGTTAGTGATGTAGTAACTGATGAACAGGCTATCGCTAATAACTATATATATGAACATACAAGTAAAAATGGAAATAAGACAATGCTTGCATCCACTCCAGTTAAATTTGGAAATATTGAAGTTAACATAACTTGTGATGCTCCACTTATAGGAGAACATTCAGATGAGATATTGAGAGAACTTGGATACAGTGATTCTGATATAGAGGCTCTAATTGAATCTGGAATTGTAACGATGAATAAAGAAGCATGTGAAATATGTTAATAAACATGTGAAGTATGTCAATAAATAGGAGGGAATTTTATGGATTTTAGATTAACAGAAGCACAATTAATGCTTCAAAGAGTAGCAAAAGAATTTGCAGAGAATGAAATAGCGCCAATAGCTGCTGAAATAGATAGAACAGGTATTTTTCCAAGAGAGCTTTTTAGCAAAATGGCTAAAATAGGATTTAATGGTATTGGAACACCTGTAGAGTATGGTGGTTCTGGTGGAGCAGATATAGAAAAGGTAATTGTGGTTAATGAGGTTGCTAAAAAATGTGCATCATCTGCAGCGATATTATCAATACATACAATATACGCTCAAGCTATTTTAAAATTTGGTACTGAGGAACAAAAGAAAAAATACCTTCCGATGATGGCCGAAGGTGGGTGTGTAGGCGCGTTTGCATTAACTGAGCCCAATGCTGGCTCAGATGCAGCAAGAGCTGCAACAACTGCAATAATCGATGAAGCAACTGATGAATACGTTTTAAATGGGACTAAGTGTTTTATTTCTGGTGGAGGTCAAGCAGAATCATTAATAATATTTGCATTGACAAATCCATCAAAGGGCATAAAGGGAATGTCTGCTATCATTGTTGACAAAGGTACTCCAGGTTTTTCAATAGGAAAAATTGAAGAAAAAATGGGTATCCATGGTTCAGAGACTGTAGAGTTAATATTTGATAACTGTAGAGTTCCAAAGTCTAACTTATTAGGAAAAGAAGGCAAAGGCTTTAACATAGCTATGACTTGTCTAGATGGAGCAAGAATTGGAGTTGGAGCTCAAGCTGTAGGAATTGCTGAAGGGGCTTTAGAAGAAAGTATCAAATATTCTAGAGAAAGAGTTCAGTTTGGCAAGCCAATTTCAGCTTTGCAAGGTATTCAATGGTATATAGCAGATATGGCTACTATGGTGGAATCAGCAAAGTTGTTGGTATATTATGCAGCAGACTTGAAAGCTAGAGGAGAAAAACATACTAAAGAAGCTGCCATGGCAAAATACAATGCGTCACGTATTGCAAGAGAGGTTACAAACCTAGCTCTTCAAATTCATGGAGGATATGGATATATGAAAGACTATCCATTAGAGAGAATGTACAGAGATGCTAAGATAACAGAAATTTACGAAGGTACTTCAGAAATACACAAGGTTGTTATTTCAAGAGCAGTACTAGGATAGGAGGAAGAGCATGAATATAGTTGTTTGCTTAAAGCAAGTTCCAGACACTAATGAAGTTAAAATAAATAAAGAGACAGGTACTCTAATAAGAGATGGAGTACCAAGTATAATCAATCCAGATGATAGAAATGCTTTAGAAGAAGCTTTAAAAATAAAAGATGAAATGGGAGCAGTGATTAAAGTTATAAGCATGGGACCACCTCAAGCTAAAAGCGCTTTAAAAGAAGCCTTGGCAATGGGTGCTGACGAAGCATATTTAATTTCAGATAGAGCTTTTGGTGGTTCAGATACTTGGGCTACATCTACAATTATTGCTGCTGCGATAGAGAAGGTTGGAAAGTATGATGTAATATTCTGTGGAAGACAAGCTATAGATGGAGATACAGCTCAAGTTGGACCAGAGGTTGCAGAATTCTTGGGAGTGCCACAGGTTACCTATGCAAAAGAAGTAAAAGTTCAAGGTGATAAATTACTAGTAACTCGTTATACAGAAACAGGAGATTATTTAATAGAAGCAAAGATGCCAGTTTTACTAACTGCTATAAAAGAGTTGAATAGTCCAAGATATCCAAGTGTCAAAGGAATCTTAGAAGCTTACAATAATGGAGATACAAAAATTACTGTGCTAACACTTGCAGACTTAGCTGTTGATACAACTCAAATTGGATTAAAGGGTTCACCTACAAATGTTTACAAGTCTTTTGTACCAGTTAAAGACAAGCATAATGAAATAATCGAAGGTATAAATAAAAAGGAAAAAGCTGATAAATTAATAGAAATACTATTCGATTTGAAACTAGTATAGGAGTGTTAAGATGATGAGAGCAAAAGTTAATCAAGGTATAAATTTAAATGATTATAATGGTGTTTGGGTAATAGGAGAGCAAAGGGAAGGCAAAATCAATCCTGTTACTATAGAACTCATTGGTGAGGGAAGAAAGCTTGCTGACCAATTAGGAAAAGAGCTTGCAGTTGTAATAGCTGGATATGAAGTAGAGAAAGAAGTAAAGGAGTTACTTCACTATGGTGTTGATAAAGCATATTATATCAATGACCCTCTTCTTAAAGATTTTACAACTGATGGATATGCAATTTCAATTGCAAGTTTAATTGAAAGAAAGAAGCCAGAGGTTGTGCTAGTAGGAGCTACTTCTATAGGAAGAGATATCGCACCTAGAATTGCAGGTAAAGTTGGGACAGGTCTAACTGCTGACTGTACAAAACTTGAAATAGATTTAACAGATAATAAGTTATTACAAACAAGACCAGCATTTGGCGGAAATTTAATGGCTACTATTGTTTGTCCAAAAAATAGACCACAGATGTCAACAGTTCGCCCAGGGGTTATGGCAAAAGCTGTAAGAACTGAATCAGAGACTGGAGTTTTAGAGGTTGTTACTCCAGAACTTACTGAAAATATGATTAGAACTAGATTAGTAGAAATACTTCCACAAGAAAAGAAATCCATAAATCTAACTGATGCTAGAATAATAGTATCAGCAGGAAGAGGGTTAAAGAAGGCAGAAGGATTTGAACTCATAAAAGAATTGGCAGATAAATTGGGGGCAGAGATTGGTGCTTCAAGAGCGGCAGTAGATTCAGGGTGGATAGAGCATTCTCATCAAGTTGGACAAACAGGAACTACTGTTAGACCAGAGTTGTACATTGCATGTGGGATATCTGGAGCGATACAGCATTTAGCAGGTATGAGTGATTCTAAATATATAGTTGCTATAAATAAAGATTCAAAAGCTCCTATTTTCAATATATGTGACTATGGAATTGTAGGGGATTTGTATGAAATTCTACCTGAAATGATAGAATCATTAAGTAGATAACTTTTAGAAAACATTGAATACATAGAATGGTAAGTCTTATAATATTGTATTGTAAGACTTATTATTTTTGCTGAAGGTATAGTGGAGGGGTGAAACAATGAAAAAGCACTGGTATAAGGATATATTTGCAAGAGTATTATCCATGACTGATGATGGTTTTATTGTTGTAGATAAAGATGGAGTAATCATAGATATTAATGATAAATATTGTGACTTCTTAGGTACAGACAGAGAAGAGATAATAGGACACAATATACAAAGTATTATACCAAATACAAAAATGTTAGATGTTATGAGAGACAAATATTGTGAAGAAGGAGCTATACACCATTACTCTGGTGGAAAAACAAAAGAAAAGAGTGTAATAGTAAGTAGATCCTATGTGGAAAATGACAATGGAGAAGTAGTTGCAGGAGTGGCTCAAGTTAAATTTAGATTACAATCCTTTGATGTGGCTAAAAAGTTAATGTCAGAATATATGGAGCTCCAATATTATAAAGAACAATTCAAGGATGAATCTGGTTTTGACAAGCTCATAGGTGAAAATAAAGATTTCATAGAACTTAAGAAAACAGGTATGAAAGCTTCTAAAACAAACTTCTCAGTACTTTTAACGGGTGAAACAGGTACAGGTAAAGAAGTATTTGCTAGAGCAATTCACAATAACAGCAGTAGAGCAGACAAGCCTATGGTTAGTATAAACTGTGCTGCAATACCAGAAGAACTATTAGAATCAGAGCTATTTGGGTATGACGAAGGAGCTTTTACAGGAGCAAAAAAAGGAGGCAAAAAAGGTAAGTTTTTAGTTGCGAATAATGGCACAATCTTTTTAGATGAAATAGGTGACATGCCTTTGACCATGCAAGCAAAACTTTTAAGAGTTCTTCAGGAAAGTGAGATAGAGCCAGTTGGAGGTCTTAAAACTATAAAGATAGATGTAAGAGTAATCTCTGCTACAAGAAAGAATTTAAGCAAGATGGTTGAAGAGGGATTATTTAGAGAAGACTTATACTATAGGCTAAATGTAATAAATATTCATATGATGGAATTAAAGGACAGACAAGATGATATTTTATTGTTAGCAAACTATATACTAAATAAATTAAATGTTGAATATAAAGAATTGAAAGTTTTAAGTGATAATGTTAAAAATTGTTTTATTAACTATATTTGGCCAGGAAATATAAGAGAACTAGAAAATGTAATAAAAAGCGCCTATGCTGTAAGTGATGATATGGTAATTATGATGTGTGACCTTCCATCTAAGATGGATAATATCAGCAGAGTGGCTCAATGTAATGTGGATAGTAATTGCTCAATTCATGAAATGGTTGAGAATTATGAGAAGAGTTTAATTATTGATGTGTTGAAGAAGTACAACTGGAAATGTTCAAAAGCAGCAGAGATTATGGGAATACATAAAAGTCTTTTATATAAGAAAATAAAAAAATATGAAATTGAATTAAACAATTAAGATGGCTTGAATTAAGATGACTTGCCTTAAGATTAAGGCATAAAAAATCACTATTATCTAAGGATATTTCATACAGTTAAAACATGTAAAAGTAGCTATGAAGTACTAGTGTAAATCATTAGTACTTTTTTTATTAAATTTATAATTACTATCTATATTTCAGTCTCTTTTGATTTCAAAATTATTATACTTAATTTTAGACATAACAAAACCCTCCTAGTTTTAGACAGTTTTACATGTTTTAACTGTCTCCTAAGAGGGGGATAGTTCACAATTTAGAGTGACTTTTATCGAGCATTTATAAAAAATATTTTAAATAGCTCTTTTGTTATTTAATCATAATTTTCTACTTCTCTATCAAGTTCTTTTCCACAAGAATCACATTTGTATATAGCATTATATCCGTAATCATATTCATCAACTATTTTCTTTTGTCTAAATACACCGCCACACTCACATAAGAAACCAATTTTTATAAGTGTAACAATAAATTGTGATTTTATAAATTTTATATCATTACATTTGTCATTAGTGTAAAATGTATAAATATAAGAGTTATCACATTCGTCTCTTAATTCAAATTTTTCAATATATGTGATGTTTTTTAATTCATCAAATTCTTCTTTAGTTAAGTATGATTTTTGTTGCAATTCATGTAAGCGCTTGATTTGGTTCATAATTTACATCCTCCCAATAATTTTATACTTTAAGCTTAGATAAGGATTCTAAGTTTTATTAAATTTATCTCAAGGAATTATTTAAATCGTATTTAGTTTTATTAATTATAATACAAATAGGCTTGATAAAAATAAAAACTAATTGTAAAAATAATATCCTATGAAAATCTAAATTACTAACCCCTTACTAACCCCAAAACTAAAAAAGAAAAATATACTTAATATAAGTGATATATAAATTAAGTAATATATAAATAAAGACATTCTATATAAATTTTACTTTAAATATTCTGACAATAATATATAAAAATATATTATAGTTAAAATATACCACATATTTTGGGTATTGTATACTGGAATTAGAGCAATTAATTTATTTTTTAACATGCAAATGATTCTGTGAAAAAAAACAAGACTCAAAAATTTTTATATTCTTTGATAGAATAAAATTGAGAGTAAATTTATTGAATTTTATAAAATTTATAAGGGGTGAGTTTAAGATATGCACGAAGATAAAAATGATATATTTGAATCAATAGATACTGAGGATTTTAATAATAAGACAGAAGAAGAATGTTTAGAGATAGTAAGAAAAAATGGATTGAATTTAATATACATAAAAAATCAAACAGAAGAGATATGTCTAGAAGCTGTTAGACAAAATTGTAATGCAATAAAATGTATTCAGAATCAGACAGAAAAAATATGTATGGAAGCAGTTAAACAAGATTGGAGAATGTTGGAATTTGTAGAAGAGCCAACAGAAGAAATTTGCATGTTAGCTATTAACCAAGATGGAACAGCATTAAAATATATAGAAAATCAAACAGAGGAATTATGTTTAAGAGCTGTTGAAAAAAATGGTGTTGCTTTGGAATATGTAAAAGAACAGACAGAAGAAATATGTATAGAAGCAGTTAGAAATAGCGAATTTGGACTAGTAAGAGTAAAAAATCAAACAGAAAAAATCTGCATGGAAGCAGTTAAACATTGTAGCTATAATCTAAAATGGGTAGAAAATCAAACGGAAGAAATCTGCATGGAAGCAGTGAGACAGAATGGGCTTGATTTAAAATTTGTAAAAAATCAAACAGAAACAATCTGTTTGAGAGCAGTAAGACAAAATGGACTGGCACTAGAATTTGTAAAGGAGCAAACTGTTGGTATCTGTTTAAAAGCAGTAAGACAATACGGAATGGCATTAAAATTTGTAAAAGAACAAACAGAAGAAATTTGTACAGAAGCTATAAAACAAGATAAAAGGGCACTTAGTTTTGTAAAAGGAGACAAGGAAAAATACAAGGCTTTATGTGATAATAATGAACCATTTGCAAAGCGATACGTTAGAAATGTAATAGAAAAAGAAAACAGAGCATTGATTAAAAAGGGAGAAGAAAATGCAAAAATCAAAATTGCAGGAAAACTTTATGATAGAGGTATGTCTTTTGAAGATATATCAGATATAGTTGAAATTGAAATAAGCAAGTTAAAAGTGAGTTTGGGCATTTTTTAAGGTAATAAATTTATGTGTTTTTTACGGGAAATAGTTAATAAAAAAATAATCGACTAGTTCTTTGTAGTACAGTAAAATTAGTGCTATACTTTGACATATAATGAATTATTTTTATTAAATAAGGGGGAATTAAAGTTGAAGATTACGATATTATATCAAACTAGAAGTGGAAACACAGAAAGGGTAGCTAAGCTAATACAAGACGGAGCTAAAAAGGTGGATGGAGTAGACGTTAAACTTATGAGACTTGATAATATTGATTTAGAGTATTTAAGTGAAAGTAAGGCAGTAATATTTGGAACACCTACTTATTTAGCAAATACAACTTGGGAAGTAAAAAAATGGTTTGATGAAGATTCAAAAAAAGTCAATTTAGCTGGAAAATTAGGAGCTGTTTTTGCTACATGTGATTATATATGTGGAGGTCCAGATGTTGCAATACTTACTATAGTAGGGCACTTGATGGTTAAAGGAATGCTTGTGTACTCTGGAGGTGGTTCTTTAGGAAAGCCATTCATACATTTGGGACATGTACATTCAGTTGAAGGTCCAGAAGTACAAGATGAAAAGGCTAAAATATTTGGGGAAAGAATTGCTACTAAGGCAAAAGAACTATTTGCAGAGTGTGAAGAATTGCAGAAGTTTTAAAAAATTTGTTGAAAGAAAATAGTTTTACAGGTTAATATCCTTTATTTTTTTAATTACAATTTTGTTCATTGACACTATCAGCTATATATTATAAAATTAACACAATAATAAATATTAAATTTATTATACATACTATTAATATTAATTCCTGAAGTAAAGATTTATTATATATTTTTATAACTTAGAATATATATTTTACTTAATTATTCTAAAGTGAGAAAGGAAGATGTGACATGAATAAAAAGAAAATATTAGTGCCAATTGATGGAACAGAAAGAAGTATGCATTCTTTGGAATTTATACAAGGAATATTCAAGAAAGATGAAATCGAAGTAGAAATAATGAATGTAAAAGAACTAGTATTTATTGATGGCATATCCCTGGCGGAAGAGATAAAGAATTCTGAAAACTTAGGAAGAAGAATCCTGGACAAAGCAGCAGATATAATGGGAGAGTACGATGTTAAAGTCCACTTTACTTTTGGGTATCCAGGAGATGAAATAATTAGAAAAGCAAAAGAAGATAATGTAGATATTATAGTTATGACAAAATCTACTAAAAAAGGTCTTACAAGAATGATAGGTTCAGTTACAGCAAGTGTAGTTAAACAGGCAAAATGTATAGTGATGATTGTACCGGAGTAGAATTAGAGAGGTATTTGAAATATGAATAAAAAGATAGTGGCAGTTTGTGAAAGTGAAAGAAGTTTAAATTCTCTTAAGGCAGCTGCAAATGATTTAGGGTTTGATTTAGTTTATGAAATTCAAGATAATGATAATATAAAAAATGAACTTTCTATTTACGATATAGAAGATGCATCTATAGTATTATTTGTTACAAGTGATTCTATAGAAAGCATGGAGAAGATTGATAGATTTATAGATAGAGAATTTTATGAAGTCGATCCAAAGTATATAATAGAGGATGCAAAATCTATAGTAAGTGAAATTTTAATAGACTTAAATTAATCGTGGGTGTCGCACTAAGAATAGAGCGACACCTTTTTATATGACAGTTGCATTTAAGGTAAAATAGAAGTTTAATCATGTTGAAATAACTGAATTACATCTTCTAAATGATTGTACATTGATGTATAACCTAAGTCAGAGTTTTTACTATCAAATGCCATCATTATCTCATTATGGTGGCTAATCATGTCTTTGAGAGAATTTCTATATTTAAAACCAAAGTATTGGTTAGAAGAAACTGTTTTAGGTATTAACTCATAATACTTTATAAAAATTGGGTTATGAGAAGCTAAAATTATTTCTTTGTGAAATTGAAAGTCAGCATCATAACATTCTTCCATCAAACCTTGATAAACCTTATCCAGTTCCTCTATTGACTTTAAGTAAGTATATTTTATTTTTTGAAGTTCTTTGGAGGTAGCATTTAAAATTGCTAATCTAGTAGCTTCACTTTCGATAAGTTGCCTTGCTCTTAAAGATTCAACATAAAATTCTTGTATGTTATGATTTTTATAGACTTCATTATCATCAAACAGGTCAACTTTTTTAAATCCTTCAACTATAGGGCTTGAGTAAGGTACAGCTCTAAGTATTCCTTCATTACAGAGTATATTTATGGCATTTCTTACAGGTATTCTACTTATGTTAAACAGGTCAGCAATCTTTCTCTCGCTTGGTAATTTACTATTAATTTTAAAAGTTCCATTTAGAATGTTTAATTTAATATAATCAATGATTTTTTCAGTGGCATTTAAGTTTTTCATAAAAACTCCTAAACATATAATTTTTTTATGATTGTATTATATCATATTTAAGAGTTAAGTCTACTTTTTTATAATATGTATAAGACAAGATAGAGGCCACTATAGCTATAATAGCTAAGACAAAGTATCCATATTGTATTGAAGTATGTTCTGATATTTTACCAACTAGCATTGGAAATACAGACATTCCTATAGCATAAATTGCTTGAAAAAAGCCCATTGCAGTAGATTTCTGATGTTTTGGTACATTTTTCATAGATTCGCTAGTAAGATAAGAAAGAAGTATTCCTGTAGATATACCTGGTAACACTTGTAGCACAAATATTATATTAATATTTTTTATTGTTGGAACTAAAAAGCAGTAAGCTGAAATTAAAATAAAAACTAGAGGAATCCAAAATTTTGGTCCATGTTTACTACAAAACTTAGTAGAAGCAAAGCCAGAAGAGGCAACAGCACACACCATGTAAAATATAGAAGATAGACCTATAAGGGTAGAGCTAGAACCTAAGTTTTTAAGAATTTGAGTAGTAAATGACATTGTTGTAGACATTTGAATACCTTGTTGAATCAATGCCATAAAAGAAAAAAATATAAGTCTTTTATCCTTACAGATAGATAGATATTTTTTAACTGATGTTTTTTCTTGTATTTTTTTTGAATTATGATTTTTTATGTTTAAGGCTAGAATTGTTCCAATAATTGAAGACAATACACTCATGATACATAGGGCTGTCATTCCTAATTTTTCATAAAATAAAGTACTCATAACGAATCCAATCAACATTCCTAGATTGTTTACTAATATTATCGTACTTGTAGCTTTTTGTTGATGTTCTGTAGAAAAAAAGTTGGTATAGTGAACCATGTAAGAAATCCAAGTTGATGATGATATTCCAGATAAAATATTAGCTATAAGAAAACCATTGCCTTCAGGAGAGAAGACTCTTATAAGAGATGCTAAACCAGCAAATAAAATTCCTGATAGTATAAATATTTTATGTTTGTTTATGGAGTCGGCAAATACTCCAACAGGAAGTCTTAGTAGACATTGTGAGATTCCATATGCACCTATTATTATACCAATCATGTTTGTAGATACATTGCACGCACTTAAATATGGACTTTGGAAAGGTATATATACATATTGTGAAAACCAGAAAAACGCGACAATGGCAAGTAAAAGTAGTTTTTGATTAGATATTTTTTTCATATTATCCTCCATATGGTATTTTTATAATGTAAATAATATACCATTTAGAGTTTTTAATCAAGTACCTTCTCTGCTAAAAAAAATTTAAACATATAATTATTATTTACTAAAAAATTATAATTTATAGTTGAATTAAGAAAACGCTTGTGATACTATAAAGTTAACAAATTTGAATATTATAACAGTAGACGTGTTACTGGTAATGCAGGCAAGATCGAATCAATTTTTATAGATTATCTATAGAGTACTATGGGTATAATCTATTTATTTGGTTCGATTTTTTTGTTTAAATGGCCATAAAACAAAAAGCCGATAATTGAAATGGAGGATTTTTTATGGATTATAAAAATATAGCTCAAGAAATTCTACTAAATGTAGGAGGGAAAGAGAATGTAAATGAAGTGACTCATTGTATGACAAGACTTAGATTTAAAGTCAAAAGTGCTTCTAAAGTGAATAAGGATAAGTTATCTAAAACTGAGGGAGTAATAACTGTTGTTGAAAGTATGGGTCAAATACAAGTTGTAATTGGCAATAAAGTAAAAAAAGTATATGATGAGGTTATAAAAATTGTACCTCAATCTAATGAAGTAGGTAAAAAAAATGAAAGTGGAGAAAAACAAGGTATAATGAACTCTATATTATCAGCAGTAGCTGGTATTTTTACACCTACAATACCTGCTATAGCAGGGGTTGGTATGATTAAAGGTATTTTATCAGTTCTTGCTATGTATTATATGAATAAACAAGGGGTAGATATAAAAGAAACTCAAAGCTATATTATTTTAAATGCTATGGCTGATTCTATATTCTATTTTATGCCTATTATACTAGGATATACTGCGGCTAAAGTATTTAATGCAAATAAAATAATATCTATGGTATTAGGAGCTACACTTTGTTATCCAACTTTTACTGCTTTGATGGCAGGTGAAGAAGCTGTTAGATTTTTAGGGCTAGCAGTAACAAAAGCTACGTATACATCATCTGTTATTCCAATAATTATTGCTATATGGGCTCTTTCATATGTTGAAAAAGCATTAGAAAAGTATATACCTGAGGTAATTAAAATAATAATGGTTCCAACTTTATCATTGGTTATAATGTTACCTGCAACATTGTTTTTATTTGGACCAATTGGAATATATATAGGAAATGTTATAAACTTTTCTTATAAGTACATTTATGAACTAAGCCCAGCATTGTGTGGAGCATTTGTAGGTGGGTTATGGTGTGTGTTGGTTATATTTGGTGCGCATAGAGCACTATTACCAATCGGTATAAGTGATGTTGCCCAAACAGGAAGACAAAATTTATTGGCATTTGCAGGGGCTGCAAACTTTTCACAAGCAGGAGCTGCACTAGGAGTATTCTTTAAAACTAAAAATCAAGGATTAAAAACAATTTCTATGTCTGCAACTATAACAGCGTTATTTGGCATAACTGAACCTGCAATATACGGTGCCAATCTTAGACTAAAAAAACCTATGGTATGTGCTGTAATATGTGGTGCAATTGGAGGTGCCATAATGGGAATGGGTGGAGCTTATGGTAATGCATTTGCAAACCAAGGTGTTTTAACTATACCTGTATATGCTGAAGCAGGTGCATTAGGTTTCTTAAGTTATTTAGGTGGTTGTGCTATAGCGTTTTTTGGTTCGGCTATTTCAACTTACCTAGTTGGGTTTGAAGATTTAGAAGAATCTTCTAATAAAGAAAATTCATCTATAAAAGTAGAAGTGAAAGATGGTGTTATTGATATAACTTCGCCTGTAGAGGGAGAATGTATAGAATTATCAGAAGTAAAGGATGATGTATTTGCATCAAAAGCTATGGGAGAAGGTGTAGCTGTATTACCTACAAAAGGAGTAATAACAGCTCCTACTGATTGTGAAGTAGCTTCTTTATTTCCAACATTGCATGCAATAGGATTAAAATTAGATAATGGAGCAGAAATGTTAATACATGTTGGAATTAATACAGTAGAGTTAAATGGCAAATACTTTACAAAACATGTTAATCAAGGGGATTTAGTGAAGAAGGGTGATAAACTTATATCCTTTGATATAGATAAAATAAAAAAGGCTGGTTACGATGTAACTACACCAGTTATAGTAAACAATACATTTGACTTTGGACAAGTAGTTTCTTGTAAATCTAGTTATGTTTCAACCAATGATAATATAATTTCATTAGTATTAGCTAGTAATTAGATTAATTTGAATAGAGATAAGTAAGTTAGTTTAAATAGAAATAAATAAATTAATAATTAAATATATATAAAAGTAAGTTTATTGTAATGAATTAACAAAGAAAATAGTTAATATAGAGAGTAAACTTCTTGCAATGAGTCAATAAAGAAAATAATCAATATAAAAAGGAGAAATATTTATGAATACAGGATTTCCAAAAGACTTTCTATGGGGAGCATCATCTTCTGCATTTCAAGTGGAAGGAGCTTGGGATAAAGACAATAAAGGAAAAACAGTAGCTGACTACAATTCTTTTAAAAAGTCTCATTTACAGGCAGATACTAAAGTGGCATCAGATTTTTACCATAATTATGAAGAAGATATTGAATTAATGAAAGAATTAGGGATGAAAACTTATCGTTTTTCAATTTCATGGGCAAGAATAATTCCAAATGGTGAAGGAGAAATAAACCAGAAAGGTATAGACTTTTATAATAAAATAATAGATAAACTAATAGAGTGCGATATTGAGCCATTCGTAACTTTATATCATTTTGACCTTCCATTTACACTAGTAGAGAAATACAATGGTTGGGAAGGTAGAGAGACTGTTTATGCTTTTGAAAGATTTGCTAAAATATGCTTTAAGCATTTTGGAGATAGAGTAAAGTATTGGCAACCTCATAATGAGCAGAATTTAATTGTCAGAGTAGAAGAGAGAATTAACATATATGATGAAACAGATTCATGGAAGATAGATAAAATGCGTGCTCAGATGGATTATAATCTTTGTTTGGCACATGCATTGGCAGTTAATGCATGCCATGAAATGATAAAAGGCAGTAAAATTGGAGCAGCTGTATCATCATCTGTAACATATCCTCTTACATCTAGACCAGAAGATGTGTATGCAGCTAGAATGAATGATAACTTCAAAGTGTATTATATGCTTGATATGCATCATTATGGCAAGTATCCAGGATACTATATGAATTATCTTGAAAAAAGAAATATAATTCCTCATATGGAAGATGGGGATAAAGAAATACTTAAAAAGTCTAAAATGGATTTTATAGCTGTAAATTACTATAGAACAAATTGTGCAGAAGCTTTACCAGAAGACTCACAACATCCATTTGGGTTAAGAGAAGGAACTGTTGATTTTAGTATGTATGGATTATTTAAAATGTCTATGAATCCTAATCTAAAGGCTTCAGAGTATGGGGCAGCAATAGACCCATCAGGTCTTAGAGTTGCTCTAAATGAATATTGGCAAAGATATCACTTACCTGTTATAATAACAGAAAATGGGCTTGGAGCTAAAGATGTATTAGAAGATGGAAAAATTCATGATGATTATCGTATAGATTATTTAAGAAGTCATATAAATGCATGTAAACTAGCTATTGAAGATGGTGTAGAGATGATTGGATATTGTCCATGGTCATTTACAGACCTTTTAAGTTCTTCACAAGGTTTCAATAAACGTTATGGACTTGTGTATATAAACAGAACAGACCATGAAGTTTTAGATTTAAAAAGAATAAAGAAAGATAGTTTTTACTGGTACAAAGAAGTTATAAAGAACAATGGAATAACAAAATAAACATAAATATATATTGAGGGTTTTAGTATGTACATTACAAAGGTATTAAATAATTCGTTGCTACTTGCAAAGGATAATAATGGTGAGGAAATAATATTGATGGGGAAAGGTATTGGTCACAATTATAAGGTTGGGGCTGAGTTAAATAAAGAAGATATAGAAAAAACTTTTGTTCTTCATGATGAAAATATAAAAAAGAGTATTATACAACTGGCATCAGAAATAGATGCAGAATACTTTGGTATAGCTCAAATGATAATTGCATATGGAACAGAAAAATATAACTTAAAACTTATGAACCATATATATTTGTCCTTAACTGACCACATAGCCTTTGCAGTGAGACGCTTTAAAGAAGGTATAATGATTGAGAATCACTATTTGTTTGAAATTAAGGAGTTTAATCCAAAAGAATATGATATAGGAAAATATGCAATTACTGTTTTTAAGGAGGTTCTTGGTTTAGAACTACCAGAAGAAGAGATTGGTAATATAGCAGGCCATTTTATAAATGCACAACAAGACAATCCTTATAGTGATAGAAATAAGAGAAGTGCCAAAATTGTAAATGCTATTTTGCAAATAGTTCATTATCACTTTTCTATTGTATATAATAAAGAATCATTTTATTATAGGAGATTTGTAATGCATCTAAAGGCCTTTTCACAAAGATTTCTAGCTAACGAACCATCAAAAGAAAAGATAGATTTTATATATGAACAAGTTCAAAAAAATTGTAAGGAAGAATATGAATGTGTGAAAAAGATAGGAGCTTATATATACAAAGAGTACTCTAGAGAATTGCCAAGACAAGAGGAATTATATTTGATGATTCATATTCATAAGATTTTAGGAGAATTAGATGAAAATAGTTAGAATATCTTAATATATCAGTAATATTATAAAAAACTAAAGATTAACTAAATTTTAAATCTGAATAATTGAATTATTTAGGGGGGTTGTCTCAAAATTGATTTTTTTCTAATCAAATTTTAAGCCAACTCCTTTTTTGAATTCTTATATCATTATAGCTTTGATTAGCGTGCTTGCTTTGTTTAAACACATTTATAATACGCTTGATTTTTTCGAGATGATGAAATATACTAATGGGGATAGAAAGGAGGATTTAGATGAATAAAGTTTTAATTATAGATGATGATAAAGATCTTTGTATTTTGCTAAAAAAGAGCATTTCCATTGAACAGCTTGAAGCGAACTATTGTCATTCCGGGAAAGAGGGACTGACTGAACTTTCAAAACAAGATTATCAATTAGTGGTTCTCGATGTAATGATGCCAGGTATGGATGGTTTTGAAACTATGGAACAAATACGAAAATACAGCAGTATTCCCATATTAATGTTGACATCAAAAAGCGATAATTACAGTAAAGTGCATGGATTACGAGCTGGTGCTGATGACTATATGACTAAACCATTTGAGATTGCCGAATTTAATGCTCGTGTTCTGTCTTTAATCCGACGCTATACCCGTTTTAATCCAAAGAATGAAGAACCTCAGCAACTCTCTTTTAAAGGTTTGTTGATTGATCTTGACCGGCATACAGTGACCACAAATGGCGAACCTATGTTGCTTCCGCCCAAGGAATTCGGTGTGCTTCTTTTCTGTGCAAGGCATCAGGGAAAGATTCTGACGAAGCAACAGATTTATGAAGCAGTGTGGGGTGAACCCTATGTATATGATGACAGCAATATCATGGCTATTATCAGCCGTCTGCGAAAAAAAATTGAACTAGACCCGTCATCTCCCATCTATCTGCAAACTGTAAAAGGGATTGGGTATCAATTCAACAAGGAGGTATGAAAATGGATGTGCAAACAGTAATTCCCCTGTTGCTCTTGTTGTCGATTGGTCTACTTCTCCTTTCTATATTTGCTTTTTCCAAGCTTGGGCATATTCGGCGTAGCCTAAAAGATATAGAAGAAACACTTGCCGATATACAAAGTGGAAATGAAAATCGCAAAGTACTAGTTAAGCCATCTGATGTTATGGCTCCCTTAGTTTATCAGTTTAATGAGATTGTCTACGATTATGAAAATAAGCTGATTTCTCTGAAAAAGGCGGATAAAGCTAGCAAGCAACTTATGACTAGCCTATCTCATGATGTTCGTACACCATTAACAACCTTGATTGGCTATCTAGATGCCGTACACAGTGGAATCGTCATGGGAGATGAACGTGAGGAATATATTGAAATCGCTAGGCGCAGAGCTTACGATCTTAAGGAATATATAGATGTTCTTTTTGACTGGTTCCGATTGAACTCTGATGAATTTACGCTGTCAATAGAATCTGTGGAAATTGCAGAGCTGTCACGGAATATTCTGAAAGACTGGATTCCTATCTTCCATGAAAAGAAACTGGATTTTGAAATTGATATCCCAGAAAAGCAACTCATGGTAAATCTCGATTCAGATGGATATTCACGTGTGGTCAATAATTTGGTTCAGAATGTTATTGCTCACAGTCAGGCTAGCCAAATCAAGATTACCATGAGTGAGGATTCTAAAATGGTATTACTACGTGTTGAAGATAATGGTGTTGGGATTGCCAAAGAAAATTTACAGCACGTTTTTGAGAGGCTGTACAAGTGTGATAAGGGGCGTTCAGAAAAAGGCAGTGGTCTTGGCTTATCTATCGTCAGCCAAATGGTGGAGCGAATGGGAGGTCAGATTTCCGTAGAAAGTGACATTGGAAAGTACACCGTATTTACAGTGAGATTACCATTAATATAAAGCTATTTCTCCCCAGGTGGCATGTATTCACATGGGGATTTTTTGTAAGTTCTAAAGTTGCAAGGTTAATACAAGGTTGTTGTAAGGTTAATGCAAGATTGAAGTGGTATGATTATTTTGATAAACAAAGGAGGCTTTTACTATATATGAATAATTTAATTGTTGAAACAAAAAATCTCACTAAACAGTATGGCGCTCAAAAGAGCGTTTCTAATTTGAATATTCACGTTCAGAAAGGTCGTATTTACGGCTTACTGGGAAGAAACGGTGCTGGTAAAACGACTACTATGAAAATGCTATTGGGTCTAACAAAACCAACTAATGGGGAAATTAAAATTTTTGGTCAAGATATTCAGAAGAACGAAAAGAAACTTCTTCCTCGAATTGGATGTTTGATTGAATCACCAGGTTTTTATCCTAATCTGACTGGAACAGAAAATCTCAAAATCTTTGCGAGACTTAGGGGAATACCAAAGAAAAATGCAGTAGAATCAGCGCTGGAAGTAGTAGGTTTACCCAACAATGACAAAAAGCTATTTTCTCAATATTCTCTCGGTATGAAACAGAGGCTGGCGATTGCTCTCGCCATTATGCACGACCCGGAACTGTTGATTTTGGACGAACCTATCAATGGACTTGATCCTATTGGTATTGCAGAAGTAAGAAAGTTTATTCGTAATCTCTGCACAGAACGAGGCAAAACTATTTTGATTTCTAGCCATATTCTTTCTGAAATTTCCTTATTGGCAGATGACATAGGTATTATTGACCATGGCATTTTATTGGAGGAAGAAAGTCTTGCCCAATTGGAAGAAAAAAACAGTAAATACATACATTTTGCTGTATCTGATGCAGCACAGGCAGCAAGGCTTCTGGAAATCAGGCTTAACCTGAAAAATTTCAAAGTAGCAGACAATCACAATATTATGCTTTATGATACAGATGTTTCAGTTGCAGAAATAAATCGCGCTTTCATTCAAAACAACATTAATGTATCAGAATCTCATTTGTGCGAGGATACTCTTGAAGATTACTTCAAGAAAGTAACAGGGGGTGAAGGAATTGCTTGATCTAATTTTATGTGAATTTTCAAAAATTAAGCGGTTAAAATTTATCCTGATTTCTATTTTAGGTGCTTGCCTATTCCCAATTCCCGCAACAATTTTGATTGCAAAGGACAACTTGCCCTTTGAGCAATTGTTCAAATTAGTTATCAATTTTGGATATTTTTTGCTACTACCAATTGTATTGAGCATTGTTGCAAGCCAGCTGTTTTTCACAGAAAGGGATAATGACGTATTAAAAAATCTTGCAACAGTGCCAGTGCCAAAAGGAAAAATGGCTCTGGCAAAACTGGCTGTGATTCTGGTGATATCACTGTTTTATTCCGTTGCTGGCTTAGGAGCTACCATCATTGGAGGTTTCTTTATTGGAACAGTAGAGGGGATAGTTGTAAAATTAGGAATGAGTATAACTTTTGGAACTATGTTTTTTATTGCTGCACTTCCGGTTGTGGTACTCATTGTATATTTCAATCGCAGTTATATTTTTTCCATAATACTTTCTTTTGCATATACTATTTTCAATTTTGGTATATCTTTAAATCTTATTAATTTTGAACCAAATAACCCGCTATTAAGTGTATTACCTGCTCCCATTATTATGCGTTGGTGGATGGCATCTTGGGGAGATCCCACTGGTGAATATACGGCGCTTAGACAGCCATATTTACTCTCAACTCCTGCTTGTGTAGGTATTTTATGTTTGATAGCAATTGTGGCAACCCTGCTAATTTGTATGATTTATAAGAAGCAGGAGAATTAGGAGGTATCTATGCTTGATATAATTATTACGGAATTTCAAAAAATAAAACGATACAATATTCTATGGGTTGGTGTTGTCGCTGCTCTGTTTTCTGTATTATTGGCACTTTTCCAGATTGTAAGTTCCCACGGAAGCGACCCTTTAACGTATGAGAGTTTTGCAAACGGGGTTATCTGGAACAATTTCAGCCTTGCTTTTCCCTTTGGGATTACGATTATTGGAGGATATCTTATTAACCGAGAATATACAGACCAAACCTTAAAGAACATCCTGACTGTTCCAATTTCATTACGAAAATTGCTAGCAGGAAAATTAATTATGGTTGGAGGACTTACCATATTACTAAGTCTTTTCAGCTTCTTATGCACAGTTATTTTGGGATTGATATTTTGCAATATTAATATATCCATTACACTCGTTGTAAAATCCTTAGGTCAGATTTTGGCTGTTAATTTGTGTTGCTATGTTGCTGTTTTGCCGATTATTGCTTATTTTGGTCATAAACAAAATGCTTTTCTGACAGGAGTAGGGATTGCATTTGTCTACGGATTCTGTGGTGTGTTTGTTGCTGGAAGGAATCTGACAGACTTTTATCCAATCACAGCAGGGCTTGGTCTAGTTGGATATGATAATGGTACGGGTAGTGTTTATCAGCCACTTATTGGAGTTGTGACTTTGGTCGTAATTCTAATCCTGACAACCATTTTACTTGCATTTACACCAAATTACGATAAAGTTATGACCACATCTAAGAAAAAAGGGACAAAGCATAAAAAGTATTCTCATAAATAAAATCAATATTATTTCTTTTATTTAAGCTACCGGTCAGTTACAAAGAAAAAATTTGTTGTACGGTAGCTGTATGACCATGTATCCAAGAAGCGACAGGTTTGATTTTTCAGAGCTGTCGCTTCTTTTTATATTTTAAATCACGACCATCTTAATACTTACGATAGGTGTAGTATCAAGGGCGGACACTGTTATGTATATGTTGTATATTATATTAAGTATATCCTAAAATACATGTTTAAATAATACATTTGAAAGTAAGAATATTTAAATAAAAAAAATAATATTATATAGTTGACAAAAAGTGGAAATTGATATATTATATAAATATAGAAATAGTAATCATTACTATTATTAAAAAAGGGAGGAATTAATTATGAACTTAAAAGGAACTAAAACAGAAAAGAATTTAATGGCAGGATTTGCAGGAGAGTCAGAAGCAAGAAATAAATATACATACTATGCTTCAAAAGCTAGAAAAGAAGGTTATAATCAAATAGCTGCTATATTTGAAGAGACTGCTAACAATGAAAAGGAACATGCTAAATTATGGTTTAAGCTTTTACATGATGGTATGCCTTCAACAGAAGAAAATTTAAAGGATGCAGCAGCAGGTGAAAACTATGAATGGACTGATATGTATGCAAAATTTGCTAAAGAAGCTAGGGAAGAAGGATTTGACAAGATAGCTTATTTATTTGAAGCTGTTGGAAAAATAGAAAAAGAACATGAAGAAAGATACTTAAAACTTTTAGAAAACTTAAATGAAGGAAAAATATTTAAGAGAGATGAAGAAGTTGTTTGGCAATGTCAAAACTGTGGTCATGTGTACGTAGGTACTGAAGCACCAGAAAAATGCCCAGTATGTGACCATCCAAAGGCATATTTCAATATAAAAGCTGAAAACTATTAAAAATTATCATTATTAAAAAGGAATGTTAACTATGAAATTTTCTAAACAACGAGAACTGATTTTGAATGAAATATTAAATAATCCGGTTCATCCTACTGCGGATTACTTATATGAAAACTTAAAAAAAGATAATCCAAATTTAAGCTTAGGAACTGTGTATAGAAATTTAGCTCAGTTAACGGAACATGGTTTTATAAGGAAAGTTAGTACTCCAGGAAATCCAGATAGATTTGATGGTAGGATAGATAATCATTATCATATCATATGTGAAGTATGTGGAGAGGTATACGATTTAGAATCTGACGTTCTTAATAATTTAAAAGAATTAATATCTGAGGAAACAGACATAAAAATAACATCTTATAACATAAGTTTTAAAGGGATTTGTAATAATTGTAAAAAATGTAGCCAAATAGGTTAGTTTTCAAATTCTAAAAAATGATTAATGAGGTGAGTTTATGTGTAGTGAACAAAAATTTTTTATATGTGAGACTTGTGGAAACCTTGTAGGAATGATACAAAGTGGCGGTGTACCTATTTTCTGTTGTGGAAAACCTATGAAGGAACTTGTTCCTAATACAACAGATGCAGCAGTTGAAAAGCATGTACCTGTAATTGAAGTAGAAGGAAATAATGTTACTGTTAAAGTAAGTAGCGCCACTCATCCAATGACTAAAGAACACCACATAGCATGGGTATACCTTATGACTGAGCAAGGTGGTCAACGTAAGTGTCTAGCAGTAGATGGAGAATCTATAGTTAAATTTGCTTTGAATGATGATGATAAAGTAATTTCTGCATATGCTTACTGTAATTTACATGGATTATGGAAGGCTGAATTGTAATATTTAAATAAATTGGGTCAAAAAGGAGGCTATAAATGTATTTTCATACAAATAGCCTCCTATAAATTTATATAAATTCAAGTTTTAATTTTATTTAATGTCAATATAACATAAGGAGAAAATAATATGTCAATTTATAAATGTAGTGTTTGTGGATATATTTATGATGAATCTAAGAATGATAAAACATGGGATGAATTAAATGAAGACTGGGAATGCCCTGTATGTACAAAAGGTCGTAGTTATTTTGGAAAGATAAGTACTGTTTACTATGAAGAAGATGAAAAGGAAAGTGAATATATAGTTGAAGATGAATCTAAATTAAATAGTGAAAAAGCAGGAGATTTAAATTACTTAAGTACATATTTAAGAAGAGATGATGAAGTTGAAAAGCACATGGACATAATTCACGAAATGGCTGTTACAGGAAAATCTATAATAGAACCTATGAGAACTAAACTACCAGTAATTTCTTGGGATGACATTTTGATTATGGGTGCTCAGTTAAATCCACTGCCTTTAAATGAACATGATGAAGTAAATACAACGACGATAATAGGGAAAAAAGCAAAAAAACCTATGGTTATAGAAAATCCAGTATATATTTCTCACATGTCATTTGGGGCTTTATCTAAAGAATTAAAGATAGCTTTGGCAAAGGGTGCAGCTAAAAATAAGACAGCTATGTGTAGTGGTGAAGGTGGTATATTACCAGAAGAGAAGGAAGCTTCATACAAGTATATTTTTGAATATGTGCCAAATAAGTACAGTGTCACTGAAGAAAATCTTAAAAATTCTGATGCTATAGAGATAAAAATTGGTCAAGGGACAAAACCTGGTATGGGAGGTCATCTTCCTGGAGAAAAAGTTACTGAAGAAATAGCAAAAGTAAGAAATAAGCCTGTAGGTCAAGATGTAATAAGCCCATCTTGTTTTGAGGAAATACAATCAAAAGAAGATTTAAAGAAACTTGTAGATGAACTTAGAGAAGTTTCAGAAGGGCGTCCAATAGGTGTTAAAATCTCAGCAGGTCATATTGAAAAAGATATGGAATTTATAGCTTATGCTAAACCTGATTTTGTGACTATTGACGGTCGTGGTGGAGCTACTGGAGCAAGTCCAAAGTTGCTTAAAGATGCAACTTCAATTCCAACAATATTTGCTCTTTACCGTGCTAGAAAATACATAGATACACATGGACTAGATATAGACTTAGTTATAACAGGTGGTCTTCGTATATCTACTGATTTTGCTAAGGCAATAGCTATGGGAGCTGATGCAGTTGCTATTGCAAGTTCTGCTCTTATGGCAGCGGCATGTCAACAATATCGTATATGTGGTTCTGGTAAGTGTCCTGTAGGGGTAGCTACTCAAGATGAGGGATTGAGAAAAAGATTACATATAGAAAATAGTGCCAATAGGGTTGCAAACTTCTTAAATGTGAGTTTAGAAGAACTTAAGACTTTTGCTAGAGTTTCTGGTCATAAGGATATACATGATTTAAGTGTTGATGATTTGTATACAGTTAACTCTGAAATATCAAATTATACAAATATACAACATGTATAGATTGAAGTTTGGAACTATTAGCTATAGATATTTATATAAGTAAATAATATATTTCATAAAAGGAGAATTTTACTTTGTAAAGTTCTCCTTTTATTATGAAAATTAAAGACATTAAATTGTAAAATGTTCTATGATATCATGCTATTAAACTAAAGATGTCGTATTTCAAACTAAATAATTCCAATGAATATAATAATAGAGGGGATTTTATACAATTATAAAGAAATAATTGTAAAATAATAAAGAAAAATTTGTATAAAATTTAACATTAAAAAAGATATTTCATAAAATTAAAAAACGAAGTAGATTTGAAAGTAAGTTGAATATAAAATAAATATGTAAAAAAAATTGATATATGAGTAGAAATAAGTTAAAAATGTAAATTTATTGGAAAAATATAGTTGAATTTAATAAACAAAAATGTTATTGTTTTATCAAAGAAGTATTAAAATATAAACTTTCAATATCATTTTTAAGGAGGATGATTTCATGCAAAAAAATGTAAAGAAAGCAAAAGTAACAGGCTCTATTTTAGCTATTTTTGGAGTTGCAAGCGTTCTTTTTAGTTCACATGCAGGCGGAGGGTTTGCTACAGGGAATCAAGAAACTCAGTATTATGTGCAGTATGGATGGACAGCACCACTTATGGCAATTTTAGCAATGATTATACTTACTGCTACCATGAGAGAAGTTATCATAATGTATAATAATAATGATTGTAGGAATTATAAGGATTTATTTTGTGAGCTTTGGAGCCCATATCCAAAACTTGAAATAATATGGGAAATATATTACTATCTTATGGTTTTAATAGCTGTAAGTGCTGTTATAGCAGGTGCAGCAGCAGTGTTTCAAAGTATAGGGGTAAATTATTTTGTAGCTGTATTTATTATTGGAATTGTACTTCTTGTCTTTACTATATTTGGAGCTATGCTTGTATCTAAAGCAGCTACAGCAATGACAATAGCTATTCTAGTATGCACTCTTACTATTTTTATAGTAGGTATAAAAGCCAAATTACCAGAAATAACTGGAATATTATCAAATAGAACAAGCTTCACACCTGGCTATATCAAGCCAATACTTAATACTTTTATTTATGCAGGATTTCAATCGGTTGTTATACCTACACTTGCAGGATGTTCAAGACCACTTCTTAAGAACTCAAAAGAAGCTACTAAGGCAATGGTACTTTCATTTATTATGAATGCAATTGCATTAGGGCTTGCTGTAACTATGCTAATGGGATGGTATAGAGAAATTATTGCTGCTGAGCAGACAACACTTCCTACTCTTTATGTTGCAGGTCAATCTGGAAATCATACTATATACATAATTTACAATGTAGCATTATTCCTTTGCCTAATGTCTACAGGAGTAACTACTATATTTGGTCTTGTAAATAGATTTGAAGACCATAAAGCACTTTCTTTCCTTTCTTCAAGAATGAAAAGAAGGGTATTTACAGCTTGTGCAATAATGGTAGTGTCAATGCTTATATCACTTACAGGATTAAGTAATATTGTTAAATATGGATATGGATACTGTGGTTATCTTGGTCTATTCACTATAGTAATTCCATTCCTTACATTAGGTCATTATAAGAATAAGAAATTTGCCAAGGAAAATCCAGAGGCTAAATGGCCAGCAGAATTAAATGAAAATTAGAAGTATTAGCAAAAACATTGTTAAAGAGAATACTATGAATAATAGCTGTATACGTTTACTAAGGTTATTTATAAAACCTAATATTAAAGAATTTGGAAACAGGTAACGTAAAACTAAGAATAAAAGACAAAAAGAGAGTGTCTCAAAATGAACTTTGTAGTTGATAAGGCACTCTTTTTTATATGAAATCAAATATATTTTTATTATTTCGACAATAAAAAATACATTTATATCTATTTTTAGACAGCTTTTTTTCTTTAATATAAATTTAATATAAAATAGTATAACAGTAAAGAACAGATTGGTATATATTTTCTGTAGTTTTCTATATATTACAGTGTTTATATAATCCTGGTATTTTAAGTAGTCTATATTTAAGTAGTCTATATTTAAGTAGTCTATAAATTATAATTCTATAATTCTTCTACTAATTTTAGATTCTATAGCTGTCTCTATTTCACTTAACATTCGTTCATTTTTAGGGTCAATAAAAGCACATGTGTAGCCTTCTTCACCAGCCCTGCCAGTTCTGCCAATACGATGAATATAGTCTTCAGGTGTTTCTGGTAAATCGTAATTATATATATGACTTACTCCAGATATATCAAGACCACGAGAAGCCACATCTGTAGCTATAAGATATTGTATATCTAAATTTCTAAATGATTTCATTATTCTCTCTCGTTTTGACTGAGCAATATCACTATGCAGTTTTTGACAATTATATCCTCTTATAGCAAGGGCTTCTTCAAGATTGTCAACTCTTCTTTTAGTTCTACAAAATATTATAGCCATAAAAGGATTGTCTTTATCTAAAACTTTACATAGAGCATCCAATTTTTTTCTATCTGTAGTTTCCACTACTTCTTGTTTTATATTATTAAGAGCAATTTCTTCTTTTTGTATAGAAACTACAACTGGATTTTTTGTATATCTATAAGCTAATTTTTTTACTTGGGAGTTCATAGTTGCAGAAAAACATAATGTCTGCTTTTTAGTTGAAGTTTCTTTTAAAATAGCCTCAACTTCATTTTTAAATCCCATAAGCAACATTTGGTCTGCCTCATCTAAAACAAAAGTTTTTAACTTACTAAGGTCAATTGTTTTTCTATTTAGATGGTCTAAAAGTCTACCTGGTGTAGCTATAATCATATGAATATTTCCTTTTAGCTTCTTTATTTGAGAACCAATATCTTTTCCTCCATAGGCTGCTAGAATACTTACATCTTTAGACTCTTTAAGTTTCATAGCTTCTTCTGTTATTTGAATAGCTAGTTCTCTTGTAGGAGAAAGTATAAGCACTTGTATATCATTTATATCTAGTGATATATTTTCAAATATCGGAAGTAAAAAAGCTAATGTTTTTCCTGTCCCAGTTTGAGCTTCTGCTATGACATCTTTTCCTGCTTTTATCAATTGAATACTTTCTTTTTGTATAGGTGTAGGTGTTGTTATTCCTGATTTTCTTAAAATGTTTATTGTATTTTCACTAATCCCTAAGCTTTTAAAATTCATTATTATCTTACCTTTCATAAAAAATTTTCTTTTTTATTAACCAATTAATAATATCATATTTGTAAGTATTTTTAGTAATTTTTTTAATTATTATTTATATAGTTTAGAAATATATGTAGATACTTTAAAATGGAATGTAGCTTAAATTAAATTTTAGAGGTTTATTTTTAAAGGTTTTTTGAAAATAAATCTATTTAAAAATTAAATTAAAATGCAAGAAAAATATAATAACTTTCATTTTTAAGAAGTTTTCATAAAAAAGAAAAAATATAGTGCAATAAATGATATAAAGTAATATAATAGATTACAAGATATGAAAAGTAAAAAAAATAAATTGCAAATGAAATTAAAATGAATGAAAAATAAAAAAATAATCATAAGTTAGAGGTATCAATGAAAAATAAGACCTAATGTTTTTAAAATTAAAAGTATACTAAGGGGGCGTTAATATGTGCATTATATCAAAAGATAGAGCAAAGGAAATAAAAATAGTAGATACTACTTTAAGAGATGGAGAACAAACAGCTGGGGTTGTATTTGCAAATAGAGAAAAAATAATGATTGCTGAAATGCTAAGTGACCTAGGTGTTGACCAAATTGAAGTTGGTATACCTACTATGGGTGGAGATGAAAAAAATGTAATAAAGCACATATGTAGTAGAAATTTAAAATCAGATATAATGGCTTGGAATAGAGCAGTAATAAAAGATGTTGAAGAATCTATTTCTTGTGGCGTTGATGCAGTAGCTATATCAATATCAGTATCTGACATTCATATAGAGAATAAACTTAGAACTTCTAGAGGTTGGGTTTTAGAAAACATGGCTAAAACAGTTGAATTTGCAAAGAAAAATGGATTATATGTTTCAGTAAATGGAGAAGATGCTTCAAGAGCAGATATAGACTTCTTAACTGAATTTATAAATGTTGGAAAACAAGCAGGGGCAGATAGATTTAGATACTGTGATACAGTAGGAGTTATGAATCCTTTTTCTATAAAGAATGTAATAGAGACTCTTTATGAAAGAACTAATTTTGACATAGAGATGCATACACATAATGACTTTGGAATGGCAACTGCAAATGCACTTGCAGGAATAGTAGCAGGAGCAAATTATGTTGGAGTTACTGTAAATGGATTAGGTGAAAGAGCAGGAAACGCAGCCTTAGAAGAGGTTTTAATGGCACTTAAGTGCGTTTATAAATGTGATTTAAACAATATAGACACTAGAAAATTTAGAGGAATATGTGAGTATGTAGCACAGGCATCAGGAAGAATTCTTCCTACATGGAAAGCAGTGGTTGGAGATAATATGTTTATACATGAATCTGGTATACATGCAGATGGAGCTTTAAAAGACCCACATAACTATGAGCCATTTGACCCAAGTGAAGTAAATCTTGAAAGAAAAATAGTAATAGGTAAACATTCAGGAAGAGCTGCAGTTATAAATAAGTTGAGTGAGTATGAAATGTATATTTCTCCAGAAAACGCTACCAAACTATTAAATGCTATAAGAGCTACATCTATAAGATTAAAAAGAAGTTTAATGGATAAGGAAATTCTTCAATTATATTGTGATATACTAGCACATGAAAAGGGCACAACAGAAGAAGAAGCAGTTAGAGGTTCATATATTTAAGGCATAATTGTTTAGGAGGAAAATATGGGAGATAATATAGTTTATAAAATAATAAAAAAACATATAGTAGATGGAGAAGCTGTTGCTGGCAACTCAATTGGTATAAAAATAGACCAGACTTTAACACAAGATTCTACTGGAACAATGACATATCTTCAACTAGAAGCTATGGGAATAGATAAAGTAAAGACTAAAAGAAGTGTGGCATTTGTAGACCATAATATGTTACAACAAGGATTTGAAAATGCAGACGACCATAAGTATATACAAACAGTGGCGGATAAATATGGTGTTTATTTCTCTAAGCCAGGAAATGGTATTTGTCACCAAGTATTTTTAGAAAGATTTTCAACACCAGGAGATACACTTTTAGGTTCTGATAGCCACACACCTACTGCTGGAGGTGTGGGCATGATGGCTATTGGAGCTGGCGGATTAGATGTTGCTTTAGCTATGGCAGGGGGAGCTTATTATATAAAAGCACCAAAAGTCTGTAAGGTAAATCTAGTTGGAAAATTAAATAATATGGTATCATCAAAGGATATAATATTAGAAGTTTTGAGAAAACAAACTGTAAAAGGTGGAGTAGGTAAGGTTTACGAATATGGTGGAGAAGGTGTTAAAAGCTTATCTGTTCCACAAAGAGCTACAATAACAAATATGGGTGCTGAACTTGGAGCAACTACTTCAATCTTCCCAAGTGATGAAAAAACACTAGAATTCTTTAAGAGTCAGGGAAGAGAAGATGCATGGGTAGAGTTAAAACCAGATGCAGATGCAGTTTATGATGAAGAAATTACTATAAACTTGGATGAATTAAAACCATTAGCTGCGAAACCTCATAGCCCAGACAATGTAGATGAAGTTGAGAATATAGGAAAAATTAAAATAGACCAAGTTGCAATAGGAAGTTGTACGAATTCTTCTTATGAAGACTTGATGAAAGTAGCTCAAATTCTAAAAGGAAATAAGGTATATAAGGATGTGAGTTTAGTAATAGCACCAGGTTCAAGACAAGTTATGGAGATGATTGCTAGAAATGGAGCTTTGGCAGATATAATAAGTGCTGGAGCCAGAATACTAGAGAATTCTTGTGGTCCATGTATAGGTATGGGGCAATCTCCAGGTACTGACTCTGTGTCTTTAAGAACTTTCAATAGAAATTTCTATGGTAGAAGTGGGACTCTGTCAGCACAAGTATACTTAGTAAGTCCAGAAGTAGCAGCAGTAAGTGCAATAAAAGGAGAGCTTACAGACCCGAGAGAATTTGATATTAAATTTACAGACTTAGATGTAGATGAATTTTTAATTGATGATAGTATGATAATAAAACCTGCTGATGTAGGAAGTGATGTAGAAGTAGTTAGAGGACCTAATATAAAACCTTTCCCTCTTAATACAGAGCTAAGTCAGTCTATAGATGGAAAAGTTATATTAAAGACGGAAGATAATATAACTACTGACCATATAATGCCATCAAATGCTAAGTTACTTCCTTTTAGAAGTAATATACCTTATCTTGCAAATTATTGTTTTAACACTGTAGATACAGAGTTTCCTCAAAGAGCAAAAGACAACGATGGTGGATTTATAGTTGGAGGAGATAATTATGGGCAAGGTTCAAGTAGAGAGCATGCAGCTTTAGCACCATTATACTTAGGTGTTAAAGGGGTGATAGTGAAGAGCTTTGCAAGAATTCACAAGGCTAATTTAATAAATAGTGGTATAATTCCAATGGAGTTTTGTGATGAGAAAGATTATGAAAACATATCTCTTTTAGATAGTCTGGAGATACCAAATATTTTAGATAATCTAGGTAGTGGAATTTTGGAAGTTAAGAATACAACTAAAGGAACTTCCTTTAAGGTTAAAGTAGAATTATCAGCAAAAGAAGTAGATGTATTAAAAGCTGGTGGAAAATTAAATTACACTAAAAATCAAGCTAATTAATATGAAAAGAGGGAATATTGAATGTATAAAGTGACACTTATACCAGGAGATGGAATAGGACCAGAAGTTGCGAAAGCTATGAAAAAGGTGGTAGAAGCTACTGGGGTAGAGATAGAATGGGAAGAAGTTAATGCCGGAGAGACAGTTATTGAAGAATATAGCACTCCTCTTCCTGAATATATTATAGATAGTATAAAAAAGAACAAAATAGCCATAAAAGGTCCAATTACTACTCCTGTAGGTAAAGGATTTAGAAGTGTAAATGTAACTTTAAGACAGGCATTAGATTTATATGTTAATTTAAGACCAATTAAAAGTTTTAAAGGTATAAAATCAAGATATGAAGATGTTGACTTAGTAGTGGTAAGAGAAAATACAGAAGACTTATATGCTGGCATAGAACATAAAATAGGTGATTATGCAGCTGAAAGTATAAAGATAATAACAAGAGGTGCAAGTGAAAGAATAGTTGATTTTGCATGTAACTATGTTAAAGATAATAAGAGAAAAAAGGTTACAGCTATACATAAGGCAAATATAATGAAAATGTCTGATGGATTGTTTTTAGATGTATTTAGGGAAGTAGCATCAAAACATGGTGTAGAGTATGATGATTTGATTGTAGATGCAGCAGCTATGAACTTAGTTTTAAATCCAGAAAATTACGATGTAATGGTAATGCCAAATCTTTATGGAGATATACTATCAGATTTAGGTGCTGGGCTTGTTGGAGGTTTAGGTATAATTCCAAGTGCAAATATTGGTAAAGATTGTGCGATATTTGAAGCTGTCCATGGAAGTGCTCCACAAATAGCTGGTCAAAATAAAGCTAATCCAACAGCACTTATTCAATCATCAGTAATGATGCTTAGATACTTAGGTGAGTATGAAAATGCACAAAAGATAGAAACAGCTTTAGAAAAAGTGTTTCTTGAAGGAAGTAAATTGACTGTAGATTTAGGTGGTTCAGCTTCAACTACAGAGTTTGTGGATGAAGTATGTAAATATATTGTATAGATTTTATTTATGGAAAAAGTAGAATATAGATTAAAAGAAAGAGGCTGTCTCAAAATAGAGATAAGCCTTTTTCATTGTTGAAATGATAAAAATGTATTTATTTTATACAAAAGAGAGTTACTCATGAACGAAAAAGTTCATTTTGGGATATCCATTTTAATTTTAAAATTAATTGATTAATAGAGAAAGAAAGATTAAATAAATTTATTGTTTTTAAATGAACTTTTAACCGATATATGGTAAAATTCAAATAAAGTTGAACTTTCAACTAAAATGAATATATTGATTGGAGTTGTGTTTTATTAAAACCTTAGACAGTAATATATTAAGAGAAGTAGGTACTTTATTTAGAGCAGTAAATTCAATAAATGATATTAAGCACAAGGAATTGAAGCTACAAAAAGGATAATTTACATTTTTGACAAGAATTTGTGAAAACCCTGGTATAAATCTTGTAGAATTATCAAATATGTTAAAGGTAGATAAGGCTACAACAACCAAGGCTATACAGAAGTTAATAAAAGCAGGGTATGTGAATAAAAAACAAGATGAGTTTGATAAAAGAGGGTACAATCTAACTCCAACGGATAAATCTTTAGAAGTTTATGATTTGATAATTGAAGAAGAAAATAGAAGTATAGAGATGTGTTTTGAAAATTTTACAGATGAAGAAAAGCAAGTGGCAACTAAAATATTAGAAAAAATGAGTAAAAATGTAGAAAAAGAATGGTTTAAAATAAAGAGATAGTAAATAAATACATTAATTTAAGGAGATATTTTTATGATTAGAAAAGCTAATATGAATGATTTAGAAAGTATTATGAAAATTATAAAATCGACAGTGGAAGAAATGAAGACTTATAATAATACACAATGGGATGAAAATTACCCATTAGAAAAAGACTTTGTTTCAGATATTAAGAAACAGGATTTATATGTGGAAGAAGTGGATGGAGAAGTTGCGGGGTTTATATGTCTTAATTATGAAGAGCCAGAAGAATATGTAGGTTTAAATTGGTCTTCTAATAAAAAAGCTATGGTAATACATAGAATGGCCGTAAATCCAAACTTTAGAAAGAAAGGAATAGCGTCTAAGTTAGTTGATTTTGCAGAAAAATTAGCTGAGGAAAATAGTGTATTATATTTAAAGAGTGATACATATTCAATAAATTCAAAAATGAATTCACTTCTTACAAAGTATGGTTTTATCAAAATTGGAGAAATGAGTTTTTTAGGAAAGGAGAAATCTTTTTATTGTTATGATAAAATATTATAAAAGGCATTTATAATAACAAGGGTAAATGATATATTTTTAATGCTAATAGTCGTGTTATATAGACTTATTGAATGATATTATGAAAGGGATGGTCTGGATGATTGAATTTTTAAAAAAAAGAAGAAGTATTAGGAAGTATAAAAATATTGAAATAGAAAAAGAAAAACTAGATAAAATACTAAAAGCTGCTCTTTTGGCACCATCATCAAAGGGTCTTAGAACATGGGAATTTGTAGTGGTAGATAATAAAGAAAAACTGATTAACTTATCTCAATGTAGAACTAAAGGGGGTGGGTTTTTCTTAAAAAACGCACCTTTAGCTATTGTAGTTATTGGAGACAAAGAAAAAAATGATGTTTGGATAGAGGATGCGAGTATTGCTGCTTCATATATACAACTTCAAGCTCATGAACTAGGATTAGGTTCTTGTTGGATACAAGTAAGAAATAGGATGCATGATGATAATATAGACGCTGATAAATATATTAGAGAAGAGTTGAAAGTACCTGATAAGTACAGTGTGGAATGTATAATTTCTATAGGGTATCCTGATGAAGAAAAGAAAGCATATAGTGACTCTGATTTGGACTATGAAAAGGTTCATTTTAACAACTTTTAATATATAATATGTTGTATTAAGACATTATATTTTTTGATATTGTTAATATATACTTAAAATTGTAAAAATATATCTGAATTTTACTAACTTATCTAGGGGTTATGTACAAGGATTTTAAAGATAAATATAGAAATTAATGTTTATAATCGATACATAACTTGAGTAACAAAATTTAAGGAGGTTAAAATATGGGTATATTTAAAACAAAAATTGATGAGGATTGGAAAGTAAACTACATTAAAGAATTTAATGAAATGAGAGACTCTTATGAGAGTAAACTTCAAAAAAAACAGTTTGAAGTAGACAGTTTGAAATCAGAATTAGATAGACTAAGAAGCTATAAAAATAGTCTTAAGCCAAAAGAAAAACAAATTACTGATGATGATATAAATAATATAAAAAATTTAAGAAGAGATGGCTTAAGTTATAAAGAAATTTCAAATCAAACAAGTTGGAGTAAAGCAACTGTAAGTAGAGTATTAAATGGACTTTACGATTAGCATATACATGGGGTGATTTAAATTGGGATGAAGTATAGTTACAAAAAATGTATAATAGATTCTATTTTATTGATGATTATAGTTCAAATATTAAGGATGATTTTGAATTACATACTTCTAAGTCAATTTGAATTTACTCTTGAAAATTTTAATATTATAAACTTAATTTCTTTTACATTAGTTGGCTTATCATTAATTTTATTTTTAAAAGACAATTCTTTGTATAACAAGATTAGAAATAGGAAAATCACTGAAGCTTTTAAAGAAAATAAAAACAATATACTTATTGAAAAATGTAAGCTGATACTTTTTATAGTGGTTTTATCTTTAGCAATAATATCAACTTATTGTACTGAGGGATATGTATTTTTTAATGTAACTATGATGATTTTGTTTATATTTATAGTTCCAATATTTGAAGAGTTATTTTTTAGAGAATATATGTGGAACTATCTAAGTAATTTTATAAAGTCAAAGAGTAAGATTATCTGTATAACATCTATATTATCTGGTATTTATAATATAGGATATATAGATGTTATAAGAAATTATATAACATTATATAACAATTCAAGTTATACATCTGACGTTATTATTTCAAAAATAATGATAGGTACTGTTTTTGGTATTGTGCTTGGAATTGTTAAATCAAGATTCAAAGATGTAGGTTTTTGCATATTGTTGAGGAGTCTATTTTCTATTTTTATTAGGCAAATAATATAATTAAATAGAATGTTTATTTTGTAATCTGTATTTCAAAATAATTAGGGATAATTATAAATAAAAAATAAACTCTAATATTTGGAGTTTATTTTTTTGTACATACTTATTTTAAGTAATCTATATAAAAACTTAATAAACTACTGTAAAAATAAATGAGACATAAATATATTTTTCATAATAAGCAATAACTCAATTATTTCACTAAAGTAATTTATTTTTGAAATTTAATAATATTTGACAGTTTAGTCTATAATATGATATTTATATAAAATGGGATAAGCATGAAAACTAATTATGAATGAGAGTGATTTACTTGAAAAAATTTTATGAAATATATTTAGATTTAGAGAAAGATATAAGAAATAATGTATATGCAATAGGAGAACTTTTGCCAACAGAAGTAAAGCTTGCTCAAAAATATCAAGTATCAAGAGAAACTATTAGAAAAGCACAAGCTCTTTTGTTAGAAAAGGGTTTTATACAAAAAAAGCAAGGTAAAGGTGCTATTGTTTTAGATATAAATAAGTTTGAAATAGAAGGGGCAGGGCTAATTAGTTTTGACGAATTACAAAGAAATAAAAATTTGGATACAGAAATAGATGTACTTAAAAACAAAAAGGAAATTATGCCTTTAGAAATTTGTAAAAAGTTAGATATAGACACGAAAACTAAGGTTATATCAGTTGAAAGACTTAGAAAAATTAATGGAGAAGCTGTTATTTTAGATAAAGATTACTTTATATTTGAAATAATACCAGAAATACCATTAATGGCAGTTCAAAGTTCAATATTTAATTATATAGAGAAAAATTTAGAATTAAAAATAGGTTATGCAAATAGAAAGGTAACAGTAAACCCTGTTACAATTTATATAAAATAAAAATAAAATAATATTAATCAACTTATTGAATGGAGGAATAAAAATGAAATTTGTGACTTTTTGTAGTAGTAATAAAGAAAAAATAGGTGTATTTAATTCAGAAACAAATAGTATATATGAAATAAATAGTTTGGGGTTAAGTAGAATCTATATGGATATGAATGATTTTATTGAAAATGTATCTACAGAAGAGTTAGAAAAAATAAAGAAGAATTCATTTGAAAGTGCTAAGTGTTATAAATTAGAAGAAGTTAAATTATGTTCTCCAATTGTAAGACCTAAGAAAGATATAATATGTTTAGGTCTTAATTATAGAGACCATGTTAATGAAATCCCAGATGGAGTTATAAAAAATGTAGTTATGCCGGATTATCCAATTTATTTTTCTAAGAGAGCAGATAAAATCATTGGAGTGGATGATAAGATAAGATTACATGGTGATTTGGTTGAAAAGTTGGATTATGAATCAGAACTTGCAGTAATTATAGGCAAGGAGGGCATAAACATATCAAAAGAAGATGCTAATGAATATATATTTGGATATACAATAGTGAATGATATAAGTGAAAGAGCACTTCAAGATAAACATATTCAATGGTTTAGAGGTAAAAGTTTAGACACGCATACATCTATGGGACCTTGCATAGTACATAAAGAAGAATTTGAACATCCTTTAAAATTAGATATAAGTAGTGTGGTAAATGGAGAAGTAAGACAGAATTCTAATACAGAATACTTTATATTTGATATACCTACTGTAATAAGTGATTTGTCAAGAGGAATGACTCTAAAGCCAGGAGATATAATTTCAACTGGAACTCCAGCAGGTGTTGCTATGGGAATGAATCCTCAAGTATATTTAAAACATGGCGATGTAGTTGAGTGTAAAGTAGAAGGAATAGGAGTTTTAAAAAATATAATTGATTAATGGATAAATATGCCATATAATTTTATTAGTACGAATAATTTAATTAATATAGAGTTAATCAAACTTATGATTAATTTATTATAGAGAGGGATGAGTATATGGCAAGAGAACTAGAATTAAAGTATGGCTGTAATCCAAACCAAAAACCATCAAAGATTTATATGAAAAATGGAGAACTCCCTATAGAAGTATTAAATGGGAAACCTGGATACATAAATTTTTTAGATGCACTTAATAGTTGGCAACTTGTAAAAGAATTAAAAGAAGCTACAGGTCTTCCAGCAGCAACTTCATTTAAACATGTAAGTCCAGCAGGGGCAGCAGTAGGAGTACCTTTATCAGATACTTTAAAGCAAATATATTTTGTTGATGATTTAGAGCTTTCTCCATTAGCTTGTGCCTATGCAATGGCAAGAGGAGCAGATAGAATGTCTTCTTATGGTGATTTTATAGCACTTTCAGATGTATGTGATAAAGAGACTGCGACTATTATAGCAAGAGAAGTTTCTGATGGTATAATAGCTCCAGGATATACAGACGAAGCTCTTGAAATATTAAAAGGAAAGCGTAAAGGTAACTATAATATTGTAAAAATAGATGAAAATTATTCTCCAGAGCCTATTGAAACAAAGGATGTTTATGGGATTACTTTTGAGCAAGGTAGAAATGAGATATTAATAAATGAAGAGTTGTTAAAAGATATTCCAACTGACAATAAAATTTTTACAGATAATGCAAAACGTGATTTAATTATAGCATTAATAACATTAAAGTATACACAATCAAATTCTGTTTGTTATGCTAAAGATGGACAAGTAATAGGAGTAGGTGCAGGTCAACAATCACGTATTCATTGTACTAGACTTGCAGGTAATAAAGCTGATACTTGGTATCTTCGTCAACATCCTAAAGTATTAAACTTAAAATTCAAAAAGGACATAGGTCGTCCAGATAGAGACAATACTATTGATGTATATCTTTCTGATGATTATATGGATGTGCTTGCTGATGGTATATGGCAAAATTTATTTGAAGAAAAACCAGAGCCTCTAACTGGAGAAGGAAAAAGAGCATGGCTTAAAACTTTAACAGGTGTAGCACTTGGTTCTGATGCATTTTTCCCGTTTGGAGATAATATAGAACGTGCAAAAAGAAGTGGGGTAAGTTTTATAGCACAACCAGGGGGTTCTATTCGTGATGATAATGTTATATTAACTTGTAATAAGTATAATATAGTTATGGCATTTACTAAAAATAGATTATTCCATCATTAAAGTATAAAAAATGTAAAACGAATATGGATTAAATTAAAATCTACAACAAGTTTTGTTGTAGATTTTTTTATTTTCTGTATAATTTTAAATAGAACTTTATTTTTAGATATTCAATTTGGAGGTTGATATGGCTTTAAATGTAAGAGATTATAGCCTACTATGTAGTCAAGGCACATCTAAGTTTAATGAAGATGTAGTCGGTATAAATCCATTTGGTGCATGGATTTTAGACGGTGCTACAGGGCTTAATGGAAAAAACTTAGTGTCAAATGAAAGTGATGCAAGATGGTATGTTCAGTGGTGGAATAGGTATCTATATAAAAATATAAATAGAGAAGAATCATTGAGGAGTATTGTTAATAGTGGAATAATAGAAGTAAAAAAAGAGTATGAGCTAAGGTTAAATGGAATTAAAGTAGAAAAATTAGATTTACCATCAAGTTCTATAGCTATTGTAAAATTTCATGAAAATAAAGTAGAGTATTTTTTATTAGGAGATTGTGCTTTGTTTATTAAAAATGGAGATTCCAAAGTTATAAAAGATAGAAGTATTTCTAAATTTGACAATATTGTATTTGATGAAATCAGTAAACTTTCTAATTTGGAGGAAATGACATTTGATGAGATTAGAACTAGCGTTATGGATACAATAGTAAGCAATAGATTAAAGAAAAATACGAAAGATGGATATTGGATATTGGGTTTTGATGAGGAAGCTGTGGAAAATTCTATATATGGATACATTGAAATAAAAAAAGATTTTCAATTGATGTTAACGAGCGATGGTTTTACAAGTGTATGTGATAGATATAATCTAATAAAAGAAGAAGAATTGATACGTATAGCAGAAAAATTTGGTATAGGATATATACACAATAAAGTAAGAGATTTTGAAGATAATGACTATAAAGCGGTTAAAGTGCCAAGGTTTAAAGTAAAAGATGATTCATCTTGTTTATATTTAGATATATATAATGATTAGACTATATGAAACCATTTAATTTTAGAAGGGAAGTAGGTAAAAGTGAAAATTCTTCATATAATAACACAAAAACCAAATAGTACAGGTAGTGGTATATATTTGTCTGGTATGATAAAAGGATTTGAAAAGATAGGTCATAAGCAGGCTGTAATTGCAGGGATAGATGTGAAGGATGATGTAAATTGTTTTTCAAGTGATGTAAGTTTTTATCCAGTAAAGTATAATTGTGGAGAGTTAAATTTTCCTGTTGTAGGCATGAGTGATTCTATGCCATATGAAAGTACAAGATATAAAGATTTAAATATAGACATGATAAATAGATTAAAGTATCAATTTAAAGTAAATATAGATAAGGCTATGAATGATTTTAAGCCAGACATTATAATATGCCACCATTTATATTTATTAACTGCATTTGTTAGAGAGACTGTAAAAGATATAAAGGTAATGTCTATCTGTCATGGGACTTGTTTGAGACAGTTAAATACCATTGATTTGGAGAAAGAATACATAATATCAAATATAAGAAAGTTAGACTTAATATTTGCTCTTCATGAAAATCAAAAATATGATATTATAAAGGCTTTTGGTGTAAGTGAAAGTAAAGTAGTTGTAATTGGTAGTGGTTATAATGATGATATATTTTATAACAAACATTATAAAAGAAAATATGATAAAATAAAAATAGTATTTGCAGGTAAGATATGCAAGTCAAAGGGACTGATTCCATTTATAAAAGCTATATCTAAATTAAAATATAGTAAAGATTTAATCGAGGTCAATTTCGCAGGTACTGGAAGTGATATCGAATCATATAATGAGATAGTCAAACTTGCAAGTAAGTCTCCATTTAAGATGAATTTCCTAGGCAAATTAGAACAGATAGACCTAGCTGAATTATTCAACAGGTCACAAATATTTGTGTTACCATCATTTTATGAAGGATTACCAGTTGTTGTTTTAGAAGCTTTATCTTGTGGTACGGATGTAATCACTACTGATATTCTTGGTGTTAAAGAATGGATTGGTAGCGAGATTAATAATTCTGGAAAGATAGAGTACGTTCCTCTACCTTTTATGGAAAAAGAAGGTATTTTAAAAGATGAAGAATTATATGCTTTTGAAAATAATTTGTATAATTCAATAGATTCTAAAATACAATCTTTATTGAATAACTCAAACAAGAAAACATCTATAGATATGTCAAAAAAAACGTGGGATGGCTTAGCATGTAGAATGAATGAAGTTATTTTAATGGATGAATTATGCCTAGTTTAGAATTATTTAATTATAAAAAGTGTAACTATTTTTATACTATTTTTAAGTGATTTTATATTATACTAGTACTAAATATATTTGTTTTCAGGGAGGTAATTTATGAGGATTAGTAAAAAGGTATTAGCGTTAGGTATTTCAGCACTATTGTTAAGTGTTAGTTTTCCAATATCAATAAATGCACTAAATAAGATTGAAAATATTCAAGGGGTAGATAAATATGAAACTGCTGGACTTATTTCAGACAATCAAGATTTTACAACAGCAATCCTTATCAATGCGGATTCTACAATGGTAGATGGCATTGCTTCCAGTGGTCTTGCAGGAGTAAACAATGCAGCTATTTTATTAACTAATAAGGATGATATACCAGAAGCAACACTTCAAAGACTGAATAGAGTTACTAAGATATATGTAATAGGTGGAGAGAATTCTATAAGCAAAGATGTAGAAAAAATGTTGCTTATGAGAAGGATGCAAGTTATAAGAATTGATGGAGTAGATAGAGTGGATACAAGTTATAAAATTGCAGCTGAAATAGAAAAGATTAAAAGCAGTGATAAGATGTTTTTAGTAAATGGATTTAAAGATGAAGCTGATGCAGTAAGTGTTGCGTCTGTTGCGTATAGAGATGGAGCTCCTATAATATTGACAAAAGATATACCTTCAGCAGAAGAAGATACGGATTTAGACCCATGGTTTGGAGTTTCTCCTGTTCCAGTATATGCTATTGGAGGAGAGTCTACATTAAGTGATTACATAGTGAGTAGATACAGAGCAACTAGAATTGGTGGTGTTGATAGATATCAAACTAATAAAAATATTATTGAAAAGTTTTATAATGGAGCAAAAGAGTTCTATGTAACAAGTGGAGACGATTTAGTTTATGCTTTAGTTGCATCACCACTTGCAAAAAATGCTCCTGTTGCTTTAGTTTCAAATAAAAGTGATAAGAGTATATTACAGGGAGCTAATAAAGTAACAGCAATAGATATAAGTGATAATAATATTATAGAACAGTGTTTGAATGCTGTAAAAAAGTAATAGAGTGTTATTAGCAAAATGAATATGCATCTTGAAAAATTAGTATATTTATTTATAGTGGTATAGGTTATATAAGAAGAGGCTGTCTCAAAAAATTCCTTTTGAGACACCTCATTCTTTACTTATATTACACAATTTCTATATAGAATAAATTTCATAAGAATTATCTTCATTTAACTTTTCCAACCAAACCAGCTCTAAAATATCTAGTTCTTCTAAGTAGTCTTTTTCAGTTTTCTTGTTATCATGTTTTATAAGTTCTAAGACTTCAAATGTAAAAGCTTTTTCTCAGTATTTTTTCCAATCATTATTTAAATCTTTTATCATACATGAGCCAGCACCAAGTTGGAATTTGAGGGAGTTAAATTTGCTTTTTAGTAATATCATTTTTTATTATAAATACGCCTGTGTCAAATTTCATTTCTTTGTATAATTGTTTTAATTCACGTTTTCTATCCATGATTTTATATACCTCTCTTTATAATTAATATGTAATAAGGAAAATATATTACATATTAATTATAAAGATATTAATTTCATATGTAAATAGTTTTTATAAATTTAATTATGAATTAGTTGCTAATAAGTAAGGTATTTAGGTTAATAAGTTCGTTGTAAAGATTATTATAAATTTTAACATGATAGAAATATAAAAAGAATAGTTGACAATATATAAAATATAGAATAAACTGAAAATGTAATAGTAATCATAGGTTTATATATTACATTGAAAGGAGTTAATAATTATTATGAATAAAAAAATAGAATTAATAGGGAATTTTGCAAGTGATTGGATTAGGTATAGTGATTATGAATATAAAATTACTGAAGAAGATGAATTATATATAGTACCAACTGAAGATGCTGTATTTACTATGTACAATCCATTTGATGTTGCAGATGATATAATAGTAGATATAATTCGTATAGGACAAGAGGCACTACAAGATATACCAAAAGAGACGAAAGAGATGAGATTAAAAAAAGAAGTACTTGAATTTGTAAAAAAATATGGATTATTGGGTTTAATATATTCAAGTGTATATAATAGAGATATAGTTGGAGAAGAAAGAGTACTGATGATTGAAAAGAATTATATTACAAAAGAAAATATATTGAGTACTGATGAATATGTAAATATGTTTATACCATTTGCAAGTGATGAAGATGTGTATTTTAAAAAGTATAGAAGAGGTATAGATGTATCAAAGAGAGAGGAATCTCCCAAGTTTTTTGGAAAGAGACCATTAATTTTAGATTTAGTATTTTCAAAGTTCTACACTGAACAACTGGACTGGATTGTAAGCTTTGCTAAAGATATGTGTAAACACTTTAATCAAATTTGTGTATATAAAAATACATCTAATCTATTAACTGAAAGTGTTACTATTATGTCTGGAGGGTTTAATCCCAAAAAGATAGGATTTTCTATAAGTCAACTGGATAAACCAACTATTGCATGGGAGTTTGATTCTTTGAAAACAGCGATTGAGACTATTTATGCCTTTGCAATTACAAGTGAACCTTCTTCTATAAATAAATGCAAGTACTGTGGTAAGATTTATATTCCTACAAATTCTAAATCTCAATACTGCTCACCTTCTTGTAGAAATTGTTCAAATGTAAAGAAAAGTAGAAGTAGAGCTAAAAAAGATAAATAAAATTAATAAATATATCATTGTTTAGATTTTAGTAAATAACCACTGGATTAAAAGTTGTTATAGAAAATTATATATCTAAATGATGGTATTTTTTTATTAAAAAAATTGAAAAGTTTAATTGAGGTAGTAATTTTGAGTTCTATAAATCGGAATTTAAGAGAAATAGAAAGAAATGAATTGCTTGAGACTAATATAGAATCTAGATATTATGGTCTAACTCTTTCTGAATCTGATGTAAAAGATATAATAACTTCAAGAAATGATACTTTAAAGGGGTATGGAAGAATAGAATTGGATATAAAAGTTACAAAACAATTGATAGAAAACATATATACATCACAGTTTACAAATATGGATGATTATTTAGAGACTATTAATGATATGCAAGAAATTTTTTATTATTTAAAAAATGAAACTGATGATAAGATATGTGATGATGAGATTATAGAAAGATTGTATGAACTTTATGAAAAGTTTGCAGGCAATATAGACAATGTAAAAGGAGAAGTAGATGAATTTGTGAAGAACTTTAAATTTGGAGAAGTTTAATGTATGATAGGAGAGATTTGGTATGTCAAATAATCTAAGTAATATTAATATAAACGAAAATAATTTAATAAAAAACCAATATTCCATATCTTTACTTAAGGAATGTCTAGATTGTAAAGTTATAGATGAAAGAGAAGTATATAACATACAACAAGAAATATCTCTAATACTTATAGATTTGATTAAAAAATATACAAATGGTCAAAGCACATCAGTAAAGACAGAAGTTGCCGAAAAACTATTGATTTCAATATGGTACGCTATTGATGCGTATATAAATAAGCTTGGAGATATAGAAAAAAGAGTTGTAGAGTTGACTGCTAAGAATGTTAAAAAAGTGTACTTGGAAGGTATTAAAATATTAGAGGAAGATTTAGTCAGACTAAAAGATTTTTATGAGCTAATGATGAGTAGAAAGCTAAATACCAACTCAATAGCATATAATGATACTTTGATAGAGTTATCAAGCTTCTTTAAAAATTATGTTATAAAATTTGAAGCTCATGACATTCCAGTGAGTATAGATTATCCATTGGCATTAGACGATATGGATGTTCAAGGAATTTATTATGTAAAGAATTATATTGAGAGTATAGATATAGAAAATAGATTTTGTAACTTATTTAAGAAAAAAGATAGAGAAAAATTATTTTATGATTATGGAGTGACCTATAAAATAGATTGTGATGTTATACTTGTAAATTTGTTTGAACTCATTATAAACAATTGTATTTTTTCTACGATTTTAGGAAATGAAGCAACTAATCTAGAAATTTCAGAATATGAATATGAGTTTTTAGAAAAACAATTTAAAAATATATACAATAATATTGCTGAAGATGAAGTTAGGGGTTATGAAGAAAGTAATATAATTGAATTAATTGAAGTAGGTGATAACTTAGACATCGAAGCAGATAATAACTTGGATTATAATGATTTTGAAGAAATTAATAGAGAAATTAGAATAAATGAAAAAATAACCTTACTACTTATGGAAGCAATTGAAGGATTGATAAAAAGATTAAGTATAGAAGACGAAGTGTTAATAAGATATATTAAAAAATATGAAAAGATATTTATTGAATCTGTAATAAGCTCAATAAAAAGTAATACTTTTAAAAGTATGGTAACTGTAAGTAAAAGTAAAAATGAACATTTAGAAAATTATATTATTGATGATGAAAGCAAATTGGATGATGAGTCGTTTAGAAAGATATTTAATAAAATATTAGATAGTGCATCTATAATTGAAAAAATAAGAATAATAAAGGAAAATATAAATGCTAAAAAAGATTTTATCGATATTCTCGAATCTGAATGTTTATTTGGAGAAGAGTATTCAATATTGTTTGCATCATTAAGTGAATTAGAATTGGCAATATTGGGTAGTGTAGTATTTTATGAGGATATAAGAATGAAAGAAATTAATTTATTAGAATTTATATTAAATAAGAAAACTGAAACTACTTTATGGAAGATGGAATACATTGAATTCATAAGTAATCAAAGTGAAGATAAGATACACTCCATAGAAGAACATATGAATAAAATTAATTAACAAAAAATTATGAATAAATAGAATGTTAGTATATAATATAATCTATAAAGCATATTAAAAATACATATATCTGGAGGAAAATTATGAAAGAGTATATCATAAATAATATTGAAGAAATAAGAGAAGAATTAATAGATTTATCTAAGAAAATATGGGAAAATCCAGAATTAGCTTTTGAAGAAAAGTATGCAAGTAGCATTCAAAAAGAATACTTAAAATCAAAAGGATTTAAAATTGAAGAAGTAGAAAATTTACCTACTGGATTTATAGCAAGTTTTGGAGAAGGTAAACCTGTGATTGGAATACTTGGAGAGTATGATGCTTTGCCAGAGCTATCACAATGTGTGAGTGCAGAAAGAAAGCCCTTAGTAGAAGGAGAAGCTGGACATGGATGTGGGCATAACCTATTGGGTGTAGCAGGTGTAGGAGCAGTTGTTTCTATAAAAAAGTTAATAGAAGAAAATAAATTTAATGGAACAATAAAATATTTTGGTTGTCCTGCTGAAGAAGAAGGTGGAGGAAAGACTGTTATGTGTGTAAATGGCTGTTTTGATGATGTGGATTGTGCGTTTACATGGCATCCTTTTGATATAAATGCACCTTGGAGAGGTGGAAGTCTAGCAAACTTATCTGTTAAATTCAAATTTAAAGGTATAACAGCCCATGCAGCCCAAGCTCCTCATAATGGTAGAAGTGCACTTGATGCTGTTGAAATTATGAATGTTGGAGCTAATTATTTGAGAGAACATGTTATTGACTCTATAAGAATGCACTATGTCATAACTAATGGTGGTGGAAGACCTAATGTAGTTCCTGGTTTTGCTGAAAGTTGGTATTTTATTAGAGGTAAAAAAGCAAAGGATGCAGAACACGTTCTTGATAGATTAATAAAAGTAGCTCAAGGAGCAGCAATGATGACAGAAACTGAAATGGAGTATAAGGTTACAGATGGAATATATGATTATATACCAAACCAATGCTTGACTGATTTGGTTTACAATAATATGGTTTTTGTTGGTTGCCCTAAAACTACTCCTGAAGAAGAAGAATTTGCGAAAAAATTATGTGATACTCTTACTAGAGAAGAAAGACTAGGTGTAGCAACGTCATTCCAAAATGATAAATCTATTGTAGAAAGCTATATACATCAGGGGATAGTTGATGGAGACAAAGATAAAGGATTAGCTGGTTCTACTGATGTTGGAGATGTAAGTTATGTTATACCAGTGGCTCAATTTGCAATGGCAGCATGGCCAGTTGGAATTGCAAGTCATACATGGCAGTCATGTTCATCAGCAGGTTCAAATATAGGATTTTCTGCTATGATAAATTCAGCTAAGGTACTGGCTTGTAGTGCTTATGATGTATTTATGGATACTAAAATTATTGATGAAGCAAAAATTGAATTTGATAAATCATTAGATGGACAAAAATTTAAACCATTGGTATAATTTTGGTAATAAAATATTTCTGGGGGGAATAGCTATGAGAGAAAAAGTTGAAAAAGTGCTTGAAGAAAAGATAAGACCAGTATTACAAAGAGATGGTGGAGATGTAAAGCTTATAGATGTAAATGAAAATGGCGTAGTTTTAGTTAGACTACAAGGTGCATGTAGTGGGTGTCCAGGAGCTACTATGACAATCAAAGCTATTATTGAAAATGTCTTGGTGAGTGAAGTTCCAGGAGTAACTCAAGTATTAGGTGTTTAATAGTTGGAGTTCACTAAATATATGCTATATATAAGTATCTAATTAAGAAGTATGAAAAATAGTGAAATATTGTAAATAGATATGAGGAAGTATGAAAAAAATAGTGAAACATTATAAATAGGTATGAGGAAGTATGAAAAAAATAGTGAAACATTATAAATAGATATGAAGAAGTATGAAAAAATAGTGAAACATTATGAACAGATATGAAGAAGTATGAAAAAATAGTGAAACATTATAAATACATATGAAAAAATATGAGAAAAATAGTGAAATATTGTAGAAACAATAAAATATTATATATGTATGAAGAAATAATGAAATATTATAGATAAATATGTAAAAGTGTGAAAGAAGGCTGTAGATAAATTTGTTTTACATAAATTCACCTACAGTATTTCTTACACACTTTATTTTAAAGACCCTGTTATCCAGCCATACCAATAAACATACCTATAAGGTATGGAATTAGCCATATAATCCATACAACTATACTAAACTTATGAAAGAATTTTTTCTTCTCTTCATCATCTTTGTATAAGACAAAAGTAGCCCAACTTGCATGAAAAAGCATAAGCACAATTGCAAGAAGACCTGTAATACTATGAAGTTTTTGTGATAAAACAGATTTTACTTCAAAAGAGTGGCTATTGGCTATGTTACTCATTGTAAATGTTCCTAAAGTATCAAATATCAAACCAAGCCAAAATATGATTACATGTTTCTTTTTTAAAATTTTAGCCTTTCTTTCTCCAAATACACCTATAGTGTAGAAAATTAAAGCTGACGTTATAAATACTATTGCAAGTATTAATTTAGAATTCATAATTATCTCTCCTTTATTTTTACTAATATATTTCTAAGATTTTTTACTAAATCGTTTAATTCTTGCTCATCGCAGTTTTTAAAGATGTCATCAAAACTTTCTTGCATTTTAATTTTAAAATTTGTGGCAAACTCAAGCCCTGTTGTTGTAAATTTAACGTATGTATTTCTTTTATCATCAGATTTTTTGAATTTTTCTATATATCCAATCTGTTCTAATCTGCTGATTATACCTGAAACTGTCCCTTTAGCCAAAGACATCTCTTCACATAATTGTGATATAGTAAGCTCTTGATTATAAGCTATCAGTTTTATAACTATAATCTGTTGATGTGTTAATCCATTCTCTTTAAAATTTTCTTCTACTGTGTACATAGTTTTAGAATAGAGTTCTTTTAAAAGCATAGCTATTCTAAAACAGTCATAATTAGTTTTCAATAAAATCACCTCTTAAATAGTTTGCATAGAAACTAATATAGTATAATTTTCTTATATAGTCAACCTAAAATTTTATAATTTCGTAGTAAATAATGAACAACAGAACATAAAAAATTTATTTTAGGTATAAATAAAATAATTTGATGAAATTTTAACAATTTTTAAAAAGTTTGTTTACACAGTGAATAAATGATGCTAAAATTAACTCATAGATAAATATTGAAAATTTAATTTTGTTTAATGATAATAGAACCACGAAGGTTTTAACGTTACTTGACGTTTGCTTTTATGTGGTTTTTTTTATTGCAACAAAGGGGGGATTGGGGTTTGTTAAAAGATATACTGAAAAAGTTGTTGCAGTTTATTTTAGTAATGTTTTTATTATCTTTTGTTGTTTTTTACATGGCAAGACTTGCTCCAGGAGACCCATTAATTTCTTACTATGGCGATGGAGTAGAAAGAATGAGTACTCAAGAAAAAGAAAATGCTATGAAAAAACTTGGTTTGGACGAACCAATATACAGTCAATATATAAAATGGATTTCAAATGCGTCAAAAGGAGAATTTGGGATTTCATTTAAATATAAACAAAATGTTACTTCTGTTATAAATGATGTCTATATAAACACTATAATATTAGGTGGTTCAGGGTATATACTTACCTTTGTGTTAGCCCTATTGTTAGGAATATTTTGTACACTACATGAAGATAAGCTCATTGATAGAATTATATGTAAGCTAGGGACAATAACCAACTGTATTCCATCATTTTGGGTTGCTTTAGTACTTATACTTATATTTAGTATAAACCTAAGCATACTTCCAAGCAGTGGTGCTTATGCAATGGGAGAAGAGTCTAGCATATTAAGTAGGATATCGCATTTAATCTTACCTCTTATAGTACTTGTATTGAGCCATTTATGGTATTACACATATATGATAAGAAATAAATTGCTAGAGGAAATAAGAGAAGATTATGTACTTTTATGTAAAGCAAAAGGTTTAAATAATAGAACCATTGTTTTTAAGCATTGCCTGAGAAATATAATGCCATCGTATATTAGCATAATGGCTATTTCGATACCTCATATATTGGGAGGAACTTATGTAGTTGAAAAAGTTTTTTCTTATCCTGGGTTAGGAACTCTTTGTTTTGAAAGTGCAAAGTATCATGATTATAATATGTTATTAGTTTTATGCTTAATAACAGGGGCTTTAGTAGTATTTGGGAATATGTTAGCTCAAATTATAAACAATAAAATAGACCCTAGAATGAAATATGATAGAGGTGATGCTAATGAAGCCACAGTATAGTGATTTTGAAATTGTAGGAGAAGATTATATTTTATTAGCAGAAGATGAACATATAGAAACAAAGAAAACCTTATTTAAAAAAATTAAAGAATTACCATATATATCGATTATTATTTTATTAATCGTAGTTAGTGGAAGTGTATTCTCATCTTTCATAATGACACATGAGCCAACATACATGGATTTAGCAAGTTCTAATCTAGCTCCAAATAAAACTTTTTTGTTTGGAACGGACTCAATGGGTAGAGATATATATTCTATGATATGGTATGGAGGAAAAATATCTTTATTTATAGGATTATTTTCCACTGTAATATCAACTGTTATAGGAATTATTTATGGTAGTATAAGTGGCTTTGCATCTGAACTTGTAGATGATGCAATGATGAGATTTACAGAAATCATACTTAGTATACCTTCAATATTAATTATAATATTTGTACAATCTATACTTGGAAATTCAAATCCAGTATCTATGTCTATAGTAATAGGGATAACAAGTTGGATGAATATATCTAAGATAGTAAGAACAGAGGTTAGACAAATAAGAAATAGCGAATACATACTAGCAGCTAAGAGTATGGGGGGAGGATTCTTTTATATATTAAGGCAACATTTACTTCCAAATTTTGTGGCATCAATAATGTTCATGGTTGTAACAAACATAGGTGCAGCTATTGGTACCGAATCAACGCTTAGCTTTCTAGGAATTGGTCTACCTATAGAAATTGTTTCTTGGGGAAGTATGTTATCTTTATCAGAGGAAGCATTACTTTCAAATAGGTGGTGGATTATACTGATTCCAGGTATATTTTTGGTTACTACATTGGTGTGTATAACTAATATAGGTAATTATATAAGAAAGAATAATAATAAAAAATCTAGTAATTTATAAATTAATATTTGAGTACTAAATAAGCAAATACTGAGGTATTTGAAATATCTATTTAAATAAATCGGGTCAAAGCTTTGAAAAATATTTTATAAAAAGCAAAAGGGGGAGCATCATGAAATTAAAGAAGTTAAGAGTTTTAAGTTTAGTAATGATACTTAGTCTAATGGCAGGTTGTTCTAGTGGAGGAGACAAAGATAAAAAAGCAGATACACCTAAAGATGGCAAGGTACTTGTTTATGGAAGTAATGATTATACAAGTATAAATCCTGCACTATATGAACATGGAGAAATAAATTCACTAATATTTAATGGATTAACAGTTCATGATGAAAATAATAAAGTAGTTCCTTGTTTAGCAAAGGACTGGAAATTTGATGAGGCGACAAATACATATACTTTTAATTTAAGAGATGATGTTAAGTGGCATGATGGAGAGACATTTACAGCAAATGATGTCAAGTTTACAATAGAAACTATAATGAATCCAGACAATGCTTCTGAAATAGCATCAAATTATGAAGATATAACAAAAATTGATGTGGTCAATGATAATACTATAAAAATCACTTTAAAAGCTCCAAATACAGCAATGCTTGATTACCTAACAGTAGGAGTATTACCAAAGCATGCATTAGAAGGTAAGGATATAGCTACTGATGAATTTAATCAAAAACCAATAGGTACTGGACCATTTAAACTTGAAAAATGGGATAAGGGTCAAAGTATAACACTTATTAAGAATAATGATTATTTTGTAAAAGAACCAGGTTTAGATAAAGTAGTATTTAAAATTGTTCCAGATGATAAAGCTAAAGCAATGCAATTAAAATCAGGAGAATTAGACTTAGCTCAAGTAACTCCTAAAGATATGTCTAACTTTGAAAAAGATGAAAAGAATTTTAAAGTAAATATAATGAAAACAGCAGATTATAGAGGTATATTATACAATTTTAATTCTAAGTTCTTTAAAGATGAAAAAACTAAAGGATTACCAAACGCTTTAAGTTATGCAATAGATAGAAAAGCAATAGTTGATAGTGTATTATTAGGACATGGTGTGCCAGCCTATTCACCTTTACAAATGGGAGAATATAATAATCCTGATATAGAAAAGTTTGAATATAACCCAGAAAAAGCTAAACAAGAAATTGAAAAGCTAGGTTGGAAATTAGGTTCTGATGGAATCTATGAAAAAGAAGGTACTAAATTAGCTTTCGAGATAACAGCAGGTGAGAGTGACCAAGTTAGAGTTGATATGGCTAAAATATGTGCACAACAGTTAAAAGAAATCGGTGTTGATGCTAAAGCTGTTGTTGTAACTGAAACAGATTGGGCTAATCAAGATGCTCATTTAATAGGTTGGGGAAGTCCATTTGACCCAGATGACCATACATATAAAGTTTTTGGAACAGATAAAGGTGCAAATTACAGTGCTTACTCTAATCCTACTGTAGATAAAATACTTCAAAAAGCAAGAGAAACAGAAAATAAAGATGAAAAGTTAAAGTTATATAAACAATTCCAAGTAGAAATGACTAAAGATATGCCTTATACATTTATTGCTTACATAGATGCAATATATGTTGGAAAACCAAATATTAAAGGATTAACACCTGATACAGTTTTAGGACATCATGGTGTAGGTATATTCTGGAACATAGCTGACTGGACAATTGAATAGTATTGAAATTAATTAGAAGCCTTAGGGATAAAAGTATATCCCTAAGGTTTGAATAGCATAGGGGTTGATGGTTTTTGGAACATTTATTGGAGGTTAATAATCTATCTGTAAGTTTTAAAGTAGAAGAAGGAGAAGTTCAGGCTGTAAGAAACGTATCTTTTAATCTAAAAAAAGGTGAGACGTTAGCTATAGTTGGAGAATCTGGTTGTGGGAAATCTGTACTTTGTAAGAGTTTGATGAGGATACTCCCATACAATGGATACATTAAAAATGGAGAGGTTTTACTTAAATCAAGTGATTTGGTTAGGAAGTCTGAAAAAGAGATGGAAGACATAAGAGGAAAGAATATATCAATGATATTTCAAGACCCTATGACATCTCTCAATCCAACTATATCAATAGGAAAGCAAATAGCAGAAGCTATAATGATTCATAAAGGTATAAGTAAAAGTGAAGCAAAAAAGAGAGCTATAGAACTTATTGAATTAGTTGGAATAGATAATCCTGAGAAAAGATTTAAGCAATTTCCACATCATTTTTCAGGTGGAATGAGACAACGTATAGTAATAGCTATAGCACTTGCTTGCAATCCAGATGTATTGATTGCTGATGAACCTACAACAGCTTTAGATGTAACTATACAAGCTCAAATAATTGATTTAATAAAAGATTTACAAGATAAGATAGGCTTATCAATAATATTTATAACTCACGATTTAGGTGTAGTTGCAACTATAGCTGATAGAATAGCAGTCATGTATGCAGGAAAGATTATAGAAATAGGAACAGTAGAAGATATATTTTATGACCCTAGACATCCATATACTTGGGGATTATTAGGTTCATTACCTACTTTAGATTCACAGGATGAGTATCTATATAATATACCTGGAATGCCTCCAAACTTATTGAACCCTCCAAAAGGAGATGCTTTTGCAATAAGGAATAAGAATGCACTTAAAATAGATTATGAAAAAGAACCACCAATGTTTAAAATTAATGATACACATAGTGCAGCAACTTGGTTATTGCATCCAGATGCTCCAAAAGTAGATATACCAGTTAGAGTAAATTGTGGAAGGGTGATTTCTAATGAATAGAGAAAAAATACTAGAAATAAAAAACTTAAAACAATATTTTCATTTAGATAAAAGCACTACTGTAAAAGCAGTTGATGATATAAGTTTTGATATATATAAGGGTGAGATATTTGGTTTGGTAGGAGAGTCAGGTTCAGGAAAATCTACAACTGGTAAAACTATAATAAGACTACATGAATCTACTGGCGGAGAAGTAATTTACAAAGGAAATTGTATATCAGATAAAAAGACATACAAATTTATAAAGAAAGATGTAAATAAAAGTATGCAGATTATTTTTCAGGATTCTACCTCATCATTAAATTCACGTATGACAATTGCAGATATAATTTCAGAACCACTAAAAATTCAAGGTATCTGTAAAAACAAAACAGAGAGAATGAATAAAGTATATGAGATGCTAAATCTAGTAGGACTTGATAGAAGTTATGCAAATAAGTATCCTTCTGATTTCTCAGGTGGTCAAAGACAGCGTATTGGCATAGCACGAGCTCTTTCAGTAGAACCAGAATTTATAATAGCTGATGAACCTATAGCTTCTTTGGATGTGTCTATACAAGCACAAATAGTAAATTTATTTAGGAAGTTGCAACAAGAAAAAAATTTAACTTGTTTATTTATAGCTCATGATTTATCTATGGTGAGACATATTAGTGACCGCATAGGAGTTATGTATAATGGGAAATTAGTAGAATTAGCAGATTCAAGTGAATTGTATAATAATCCTATTCATCCATATACGAAATCACTACTTTCTGCAATTCCTATTCCTGACCCTAGATATGCTAAGTCAAGAAATAGAATAGAGTATAATTCTAATGTATATGATTGTTCAAGTGAAAAGTCCTTAAGCTGGATTGAGGTTTCAGATGGGCATTTTGTATACTCTTCTAAATCATATATAAGTAAATATCAACAAAATTTAAAAGTTGTTTAGTATAAAATCACTGAATAAGTGTTCATTTGAAATACAAACTAAAACCCTATTTTTGGACAAATTTTAAAACTACTCCAAAATAGGGTTTTTTATTTCCACTTTTCAAATATAATAAATTCAAATATAATAAAATTAAAAACAAGAAAAATATATTGTTAAGAAGATACCATAAATTTAAAAAATAGTAATATAGAAAAAATGACCAATAACTTTATTTTTTCTACAAGAATTTTCTATAAGTAAAATAAGGTAAGCTTGATAAATTATAATCGGAGTTAAAGAATAAGAGTTTATTAAAAGAATAAAGTGAGTATAAAATTTTTAGTTAATAAAATATTATAATGTAGGGGAGCTTGTAATGATATATAAAAAAGATAAAGTAATGGAAGTTTTAGAATCATCATATAGGGAAAATGAAAAAGGGATTACAGCTAACCAATTATCAGAGAAGACAGGAATTGCAAGAAACAATATAAGTACATACTTAAACCAATTATTCAATGAGGGTATGGTTACAAAGATAAAAGGAAGACCTGTATATTATATCCCTGCAAATCTTAGCCTTAATAAAGAGGAGTTATTTGATACACAAAAAGAAATAAAAATAGAAACTAAAATGAAAAAAGATAGTTTTGAAACATTAATAGGTAAAGAGCACAGTTTAAGACCTATAATAGAAAAATGTAAAGTTGCAGTGCTTTATCCTACAAATGGACTTCATACTATTATCTATGGAGAAACAGGAGTAGGAAAAAGTATGATTGTTAGGTACATGTACGATTATTCTATAGATAGTGGTATTAGAAAAAATAAAGCTCCTTTTGTAACATTTAATTGTGCTGATTATGCCAATAATGCACAATTACTTATGGGACATATTTTTGGAGTAGAACAAGGAGCTTACACAGGTGCAGAATCTTCTAGAAAAGGGCTTTTGGAAATTGCAAATGGAGGGATATTATTTTTAGATGAAATTCATAGACTACCAGCAGAAGGTCAAGAAATGTTGTTTACTTTTATAGATAATGGAACATTTAAAAGACTAGGAGATGCAACTAAGGAAAGAGAATCTAAAGTATTAATTATATGTGCAACTACAGAAAATCCGACATCAACACTATTAGATACGTTCAATAGAAGAATACCAATGAAAATAGAAATACCATCACTAAGAGATAGAACAATGATTGAAAGAATAGAATTAGTTAAAAACTTTTTCAAGGAAGAATCAAAAAGTATTTCTATTTCAATAAAAGTACATAAAGAAATAATTAAATCACTACTACTTTATGATTGTAAAAATAATGTAGGTCAACTTCAAAATGACATAAAATTAGCTGTTGCAAATGGATATTTAAGATATAAAATAGATAATAAAGAACCAATTTATATAGAGAAAAAATACTTTGATAAATCCATAAATCAAGTAAGTGATGATTATAGAGAGAAGTCTATTAAAGCAGATGAAGTTATAACGCATAATATAGAATATTTTATATTTACACCATTAGGAGAAGAAGAAGTTATTAACTACAATGATATAAATATTATTAATGCAGTAAATGCTAATCTTAATGAGTCAGTAGAAATGAATATAGCAGATGCTTCGCTATTTAATAATGTTAAATTTAAAGCCATGTGTGAAACAATAAGACAAATTATTAAAGAGGATGAAGAAATAGATATAAGTGAATCAATATTTAAGTCAATGGCGATTTATATAAAAAATGTATTAGATAAAAGTAGTTCCACAAATAATATAGACTTAAATCAAATTAGAAGAAATAATAGAAGTGAGTTTAAAACAGCATTAAAAATAGTTGGAATAATTGAAAATGAATTTGATTTGTTTTTGTCTATAGAAACTGTAGCATATATTACATTATTTATAGTACAAGCTAAACAAGATGAGCAAAATAAAATAGTAAATAACGTTAATATTATAGTTGCTATGCATGGAGAAACTACAGCAAGTAGCATGGTTAAGGCAGTTGATGACATTATTGGAAAGTGTAGTGCTATTTCTTTTGATATGAAGTTAGATAAAAGCTATGATGAAGTTATTGTAGATTTTAAAAATTTAATTAACAATATAGACAATAAAGATGTACTGCTATTTACAGATATGGGCTCATTAAATTCCTTTGATGAAATTATAAAGAAAGAAAAAAAGTGTGGAGTAAGGGTAATTCCTATGGTGACAACATTAACTGTGTTAGAAGCAGTTCAAAAAGCTAATATGGGACTATCTTTAAATGATGTATACAACTCTATTGTTAATACAAGAAAGTACTATTTTGGAACTAGTGAAGTTCAAAATAAAGTAAATCTATCTAAAACAATTATTATAGCATCACATGTTTCAGAAGGTGTAGATAATAAAACAAGGAAAATACTAGAGGAAAAAATGAATAGGTACTTAGATGGAATAGATATTATATCTGTCCCATATAAAACAGAAAAAGACTTAAGTTTAAATATTACAAAGCTAAAAGAAAGTAGCAATATTGTAGCAGTAATCAATAAACAAAGAATTAATATTAGAGGAATCGACTATATTAGCAAAAAAGGTATAGATAAGGATGAAAATATAAACAAATTAAAAAATATCATAAAGATAAGTATAGGTTATGATGATGTAGTTGAAGGTCTAAAGGCATCCTTAAAAAGCTCTAATTATAATAGAATATTTAAAGATATAAAATATGTGTCTGATGAATTATTCTTAGTGTTTAATGTAGAAAAAAAATATGATAAAGTAATTGGGCTTATAATGCATTTAGCTTTCATGGTAGATGGATTGATTGGAAATACTAGAGAGATTGAACAGCTTGATAAAGAAAAAATACTTAACTACCACAAGAGCTTAAGGAAAATAAAAGATATAGTATCTCAATTGGATAAAAAATATAATATAGAAATTAATGAAAAAGAGTGTTATCAAATATTATTAATATTAGAGTATGCATAAATAAACGAAAAAGATTACCAATGAGTATAAAAACTTATTTGGTAATCTTTTTTTAGTCTAAAATAACATTAATATTAGACACATATAAATAGACTTAGACAAAGTATCTAAGGATTGATAATAAATAAGATTGAAATAACAACATTTTAAAGTGTCTAAAAAACTGGCATAATACTTGCTTACATTATTAATAAGTAATGTAAGTAATTAAAATTTAAATCAAAAGGAGTAAATAATATGCAAGAGAAAATATTAAGAGATAAAAAGGCAAATGACCCATGGGCAAGAATGACTACAAGAAACGGATTTAGTGCAGATGAAATAATATCGTCATTTCAAAAAGCTATAAGAAGAAATATGGTTGAAGAAGCTTGTGAATTTGCTTATGAACTATATATATCATCACCAGAATTAGAAGACAAGCTATGGAGAAGAATACTTACAATATCAGTTGAAGATATAGGAATGGGAGACCCATCAGCTATAATAATTATAAATAATTTAAATCAAGTAAGAAAAGAATATTCATATGCAGATGGAGATAGACCTCTATTTTTCATACATGCGATAAGATATCTTTGTGCATGTGAAAAAGATAGATCAAGTGACTTATTAAAAAATATAATTATAAAAGGATTTGCAATGGGTAAAGTTCCAGAAATTATGGACGTAGCACTTGATAAGCACACATATAGAGGATTAGAAATGGGAAGAGATTCATTCCACTTCTTAAATGAAGCTAGTATAGTAATACCAGAAAAAAAAGTAGATAATGATTATAAAGAAAGATATTTAAAAATATTAGAAGAATATAAGCCAGAGAAAGTTATAGATACAGCTTTTAAATTTAATCACTGGCAGTACTAAGAATTAAAGTAAAAATTACTCGATAAAAAATTAGAAAATAAAAGAGGTTAAATATTGCAGGAGGAAAATTATTATGAATATTTTATTGGTATGTGCAAATGGAGCTTCAACAGGTGTACTTGTGGAAAAGATGAAAAGTTTTTGTAGTGAGCATGAAAAGCTAAAAACTAAAACTATAAATATAGAAGCAACATCATTTGAGAATCTAAAATCGTACATTCAAGCTAATGATACAGATGTAGTACTTGTAGCACCACAAATTAGGTTCAAGGAAGATGATATAGTTGAAGCTTGTAAAAATCATAAAATAGCAGTTGGTTTAATAGATACTAAACATTATGGTCGTATGGATGCTCCTTCTGTTATGAAGTTGGCAATCGAATTATATAAAAATAGATAATTGGGGGGAATAAATATGGAAGCACTTCAAAATAATTTGAGAAAATTTCTTCTTCCAATAGCACAAAAGATTGAAAAACAAAGGCATCTTCAAGCTATAAAAGAAGGTATGATAAGCATTACCCCAATAATAATTGTTGGTTCTTTAAGTATGTTATTTATGGCATTAAACAATATGTTACCTGAAGGAAGTGCAAAGACATTATTATCTGAAAATATGGATATATTACTTATTCCAAATAAATTTACTATGAGTTTATTATCTATATATTCAGCGTTTTTTATAGCTCAAGCACTAGCTAAAAAATATAATCTTAATCATGTAGAAATAGGTATGACAGCAGTTGTAGCACAACTTGTTGTATGTGGACAAGTAGTAGATGGTGTGTTAGATACAAGTTATTTAGATGCTCAAGGTTTATTTGTAAGTATATTAGTAGCACTTTTAGTAGTTGATATTACTAAGTTTATGAATGATAAAAACCTTGTAATTAGATTTCCAAAAGAAGTACCGAGTGTAGTAAATAAAAGTTTTAGAAATTTAACACCGATGATAGTATGTATAATGTTATTTACAGCAATAGCAGCAATAACTAAAAATGTATTAGGGCAACCATTACCAGCTATTATAATGAATTTCTTAGCACCAGCTATAAGCAGTGTAGATAATGTTTTTGCAGTAACTATAATACTATTTATAACTCAATTATTATGGTTTTTTGGTCTTCATGGAGCAGCAATAACTTCAAGTATATGGATGCCAATAGCAGCTACATATATGGCAGAAAATGCAACACTAATAGCAGCAGGAGGAGACCCAAAATATGTGTTTACAATAGGTTTTTATTATGGTTTCTTACAAGTAACTGGTTCAGGAATAACTTTAGGGCTAGTATACCTTATGTCGAGAAGTAAGTGTAAGAGTTTTAATAGTATGGGAAAAGTTGTACTTTTACCATCATTATTTGGAATAAATGAGCCAGTAATATTTGGAACACCAATAGTTATGAACCCATATATGTTTGTACCATTTGTATTTGGACCTGTATTGGTTGGAGCACTTAACTTTATGGCCTTAAAGGTAGGATTAGTAGGCTTACCTATTGCAGAACCACCAGGCTTTTTACCTCCAGGGGTTGCAGCATTTTTAATGACATTGGACTGGAAGGCAATAGTATTAGTATTTGCAAGTATAATACTTATGACCTTGATATATTATCCATTCTTTAAGATAATGGAAAAAGAAGAATTAAATAAAAGTGCAGAATTAACTACAACATTAAATGATGATAGCTTTGATTTTTAATAAGTCATTAGAAGGAGAAGGATATGATACCTGAAATAGAAGAAAAAGTATTTAGTATAATATCAGAAGCGGGGGATGCTAAAAGTGATGTAATGATGTCTCTTAAAGAAATAAAAAAAGGCGACTATAATAAAGCAAAACACCTTTTAAACTCAGCATCAGAGAAAATACAAACGGCATCAAAGCATCATTTAGAATTACTATCAAATGCTATGAATAGTGAGGATAGTGGAACTGATTTTTTAGTTGTACACTCTGAAGACCATTATTCAAATGCATTATTTGCTCACTCTTTAGTATCTGAACTTGTAGATATATTTGAGATGATGGACCCAAGAATTGATAAGAATTAATTTTCTTTTAAATAGTGCTTGAAGTTTGGCTATAGTTTATTAAGTTAATAGATTTAATAAATGAACTCCCTTTTACTTTAAAGTACTAGTATTTATAAAGTTATTTATAAATATAGTAAATTTTTAGATAGAAAAGGAGATATTGTTATGGAGAAGTTTTCAGTAGTAATAGCTGGAGGGGGAAGCACATATACTCCAGAAATCATATTAATGTTGTTAGATAACCTAGAGAGGTTACCGTTAAGAGCGATTAAATTGTATGATAATGATGAAGAAAGACAAAATAAAGTAGCTAAAGCTTGTGAAATACTAATAAAAGAAAAGGACCCTAATATAGAGTATTTAGCAACAACAGACCCTAAAGAAGCTTATACAGATGTGGATTTTTGTTTGGCTCATATAAGAGTTGGAAAGCTTGAAATGAGAGAACTAGATGAAAAAATACCTCTAAAACATGGGGTAGTTGGTCAAGAAACTTGTGGACCAGGTGGAATAGCTTATGGAATGAGGTCTATAGAAGGTGTGCTTGAAAATATAGACTATATGGAAAAGTATTCTCCAAATTGTTGGATGTTAAATTACTCTAACCCAGCATCTATAATAGCAGAAGCTGTTAGAAGGTTAAGACCTAATTCTAGAGTAATAAATATTTGTGATATGCCAATAGGTATGGAACATAATATAGCAAGGATTGCAGGACTTAAATCTCGTAAACATATGGATATAAGATACTTTGGATTAAATCACTTTGGTTGGTACACTTCAATTAGAGACAAAAAAGGAAATGAACTTTTACCAAAATTAGTAGAACATATAAAAGAGTATGGATTTATAAATGGTGAAGAAGGAATGAAAAATGACAAGAGAGATAGTTGGTTTGAAACTAATTTATTTACTAGAGAAATAGTAAAGACAGATTTAACTACAATACCAAGTAGTTACTTAAAGTACTATCTATTTCCAGATTATGTTGTAAATCATTCAGATGTAAATTACACTCGTGCTAATGAAGTGATTGATGGAAGAGAAAAAGAAGTTTTTGGCTCATGTGCATTAATAGAAAAGCAAGGTCATTCTAATGGCAGTGGGCTTAAGATAGGAATACATGCAGAGTTTATAGTTGATTTAGCGACAGCTCTAGCTTTTAATACTCAAGAACGTATGTTATTAATAGTTCAAAATAATGGAGCTATAGAAAATATACAAGATGATGCTATGGTTGAGATTCCATGTATAGTTGGAAAAGATGGGTATGAACCATTATCAATAGGTAAAATACCAACATTCCAAAAAGGTTTAATAGAACAACAATTAGCAGTTGAAAAATTAGTGGTTGATGCTTGGATTGAGAAGTCATACCATAAATTATGGCAAGCACTTATGCTATCTAAGACAGTTCCAAGTGCGACAGTTGCAAAAGAATTATTAGATGATTTAATTGAAGCAAATAAAAATTATTGGCCAGAACTTAATTAAGAATAATCTATCTTTTAAAAAAGTTCCTACAGTTTAGTATATAGTCTAGTTAATGTACTTGAATATATTTGTAGGAACTTTATTTATGATTTTATAAGCTTGTTTATTGACACTCTTACTTCTTCAAAGCTTGCAAAGAATTTGCTATTTATAGTATTTAACTTTATTCTATGATTATCCTCCCTTATACATTCTAATTATATAGGTTGACGGTTAGAGCTGTTTGACTAGATAAATACAATCTAATCTATTTAAAATATAGTAAAAATTATGTAAAATATTAAATTGAAATTATATTTGCTAGTGGAATAATAATTTATATCTATAAACTTAATATCTAATATAAAGACATCAACAAATAAATCACTAGAAATAATTTGTGAAGTTGCATAATAAAAAATTTAAACTTTTAACAGGATTTATGTAAGTGTTTATAGAAATAAATAAACATGTACATAATACATAATTATTTTTAATCATAAAATATGAGAATGGAGAGATGGCTATGAAGTGGAGAGATTATGCTGATGATGTAAATTTATTTGAGGGTTTTGATAAAAGTATCAAGCCTCTAACTGACGAACAAAGAAAGAAAAATATAGACACTTTAATTGCATATTTTTCAAAAGAAGTTCCTTCTAAAATATACAATTTATCGAATGATGAAATTAAGCCTAGAGATATACTTAGAGGACTTTTGAACGTATATCCACCAAAAGAAATTGCTCCAGAGATACTTAATATGTTACATAATTTATTGTTAATTGAATGTGAAGAAAGAGAGTTAGTAGATGTAAATGATATAGAAGAAGTAGAAGATGGTATTGCTATATGGAGAGGAAATATAACAAATTTAAAAGCAGATGCAATAGTAAATGCTGCAAATAATAAGTTATTAGGGTGTCTACAACCACTACATTTATGTGTGGATAATGAGATACATTCATGCGCAGGTCCTAGACTTAGAGAGGATTGTGACAAAATAATAAAAAAACAAGGACATTTAGAATATACTGGAGATGCTAAGATAACTAGAGGTTATTGTCTACCTGCAAAGTTTGTAGTACATACTGTTGGACCTATTGTATCTGGTGGTCAACCAAGTAAAGAACAAGAAAAACAACTACTTCATTGTTACAAATCATGTTTAAATACCATAAAAGAAATTGATGAAATAAAAAATATTGTTTTTTGTGGAATTTCTACAGGAGTATTTGGTTATCCAAAAAAAGAAGCAGCTAATCTTGCTGTAAGTAGGGTTAGATTATGGCTAAAAGAAAATCCTGAGAAAAATTTGAAAGTTGTGTTTAATGTGTTTACTGAAGAGGAAGAAGAGAAATATAGAAGAATATTTAAATAGTATTATCTAATAGAATTATAGACTAGAAAGTCTTTTTATAACTTCAAATATAAAGATAAACGATACTACTGGTTCATGGGATAGGAAGTTGTCACTATGAAATGCTAAAGGTAGTATATGGATACTTAGATAAAGGTTATAATGTACTAATTTATAATTAAAGAAATACAGGTAACAGTGGAGGAGGTAAATTGTACATTTAGTCTTTATGAAAGGTATGATTTAGTTAAATACGATAAAAAAGAGTTGTGGCTTATAAAAGGTATTGGTCATGCTGATGGATATGAGCATGATAGTACAGTATATTTTAATAAAATTTTTAAATTTATAGATAGTAATATTATTAATGATAAAAATTAGTTGAATATTAATAGCTTATTTATTTTGGCATGTATTAAAAAATAAATAAGCTATTTTTATGTCGAAAAATAAATAACATTTATTAATGTGAATTAATTTCTAGCAAAAATGAAAATAACTACCAATTAAATTCACTTGTACCTCAAATAAAAGAGTTAGTATTAGATTACAATAAAATCTAAAGAAAAGAGAGGTAGTATATATGAAAAACAAAAATAATAAAGACAAGTTGAATATGAAGGTATTAAGAGTTTTAGGGTTATTATTAATACTTTTTGATTATACAGGAGATACTTTAAATTTTTATAATTTCTTTGCTAAACCATTAGTATCAGGGAGTTTATATAAGGTAGGAGGTACTGATTGTATTGTATTTTTATTATTTATTTTGGAGTGTATATACCTAGTGGGAAGATATGTATTAAAAGTTAAGATAAATTGGAGTGAGATTATTGAAAATGAGAAGAATAATTTTATAAATAACTTATTAGTTGAAAAAATACAAGAAGAAAGCAATGTTGTATATAACCTATTAAATTCATACGTATTGCCACATATATATAAGCAAGGAAGAGTGTTGGTGATTAAAGCATGTCATATGTTAATCTATATTAAGGAAAAATACTATTATGTAAATATATACTAATGTAATATATTTACATATTTAAGTATATTGAATTTTGTATTAGAGTGTAAATTTAATGATATAAATTTTTTGAGACTAAAAATCGCAATTTATTTTGTGCTTAAGCTATAAATTTTGTGAAAAATTATAAATCCTATAAAATAGATTGCGATTTTAATCTTAAACTTTTGCTATAGTTTTCCCAGTATCGGTTAAATCATATCCACCAAGACCTTGAAGTTCAGCTTTAAACTCAGCTGAATTTATTATGTTAACTATAGTTTGGTAAACTGGATTTTGTAAGTCTTCTTTTTTAATAACTAAATCATAACGTTCCTTGTGAAGAGGAATAAAGTCAATGTTATTTACTTGTAAAGCAGCTTTTTCATTTCCTAAGCCAACATCAGCTATTCCACGAGAAACAGTACTTGCAACTCCAAGATGCGATAACTCTTCATTATCATAACCTTTTATATAGTTACCATTAAAGTTTATAAGCCTAAGTTTACCATCTAGTAGAACTCTAGTTCCAGAACCTTTTTCTCTATTTACAAGGGTTATGTTTGGTCTAGTTAAATCCTCCCAAGTATTTATTTCTTTAGGATTTCCTTTAGCAACATAGAAACCTTGCATTCTATAAGCTAGATTTATAAGTACACATGGTATTCCTGGCAATAGTTTTTTAACAAAAGTGCTATTATACTCGTCTGTTTCAAAATCCCATAGATGGGATGATGCTATAGAAACTCTTCCATTATATAACTCATACAAAGCATTATAACTGCCTATATAAGAGCGAAATGTATTTATTCCATCTAATTTTTTTTCAATAGACCTAGCTAAAATGTCTAATACTACATCTTGACCAGAGATAATAATTTTGAAATTATTATTTATATCTATATTTTTATTGCTGAAATGTGTATCTTTTACTTTACCAGTTTTTTGGCTGTTGATATATTCTTCAACGTCTTTAATATCAACTCTTATTTTTTTTCCTACTTTATAAGAAGGAAGTTCACCTCTTTTGATTAATTCATATACAGTATTTTTTGTTATCTTTAATAATTCAGCTACCTCAACAGGTGTCAAAGATGATAATGAGTCCATAATCCACCTCCATATAAGGTTATTTTAACATTAAAAGAAGGAAAGTGTAGAAAAATATTTAAAAGCAGTACAAATAAATTACTTGAAAATTTATTATCAGGTATATATAATTAAATTATACATAATAAAACATGATAAAACGTGATAAAACGTGTTAAAATATATATATAATTTACAAAAAGGGAGATTGATATGAAAAAAATATTGGGAATATTAGGGCTAGTTGCATGTTTAACTTTAGGGATTGTTGGATGCAATAGTAGTGAAGGTAAAAAAGATGATGGAAAACAAGAAAAAACAAATAAAAGTAGTGATTCAGTAGAGTTAAATATATCGGCTGCTGCAAGTTTAAAAGAAGCAATGGCAAAGATTGAAGAAGAGTACAAAAAAGTTGATTCAAATATAAAATTGACAGTTAATTATGGGGCGTCAGGGTCATTGCAACAGCAAATAGAACAAGGAGCACCTTGTGATTTATTTATTTCAGCAGGTCAAAAACAAATGAAGGCTTTGGATGAAGAGAAGTTATTAGTTTCTGATACTATGAAAGATTTAGTAAAAAATGATTTAGTTCTTATTTCTTCTACTGATAGTGATGTATCTAGCATGAAAGATTTGACTACAGATAAAGTGAAAAAAATTGCTGTTGGAGAAGCTGAAAGTGTACCAGCAGGGAAATATGCAGATGAGGTGTTAACTAATTTAAATTTAAAAGATAATTTAAAAGATAAGCTAGTATTTGCAAAGGATGTAAAAGAAGTTTTAGCATGGGTACAATCAGGAAATGCTGATGTTGGATTCGTTTACTTTAGTGATACTGTTAATAATGATAGGATAAAAGTAGTTGAAAAAATAGACGAAAAAACTCATTCAACTATTACATATCCAGTTTCAGTGATTAAAGCCAGTAAAAATGTAGATTCTGCTAAAAAATTTGAAGAATTTTTATTAAGTGAGGCAGGTCAAAAGATTTTTGAAGAATTTGGATATAAAAAAGTAGAATAATTATGTATAACCAAATATAAATTGTTTATAGATAAATGAAAATTGAAAATAATTGTATATTATAATAAAATGGAAATAGTGAAATTAATAGAGTTATTAATTTCACTATTTCCATTTAAAATTGAGGAGGTAAAGATGGAAACAGATTGGTCACCCTTATGGATATCGCTTAAGACATCTCTTTTATCAACAGCAATAACTTTTATAATAGGAATATTTGTGTCATATATTATGGCTAATTATAGAGGTAAGTGGAAGGGGCTTATAGATGGGCTATTTACACTTCCATTAATTTTGCCACCAACAGTTGTAGGATTTTTTTTATTATTGGTATGTGGGAAAAATGGGTCTGTAGGTAAGTTTTTATTAAGTTTTGACAAGACTTTAATATTTAGTTGGACAGCAACTGTAATTTCAGCAGTAGTGGTATCTTTTCCTATGATGTATAGAACTTCAAGGTCAGCTTTTGAACAGATTGACAATAATATGCTGTCAGCTGCTAGGACACTAGGTCTTAATGAATGGAAAGTATTTTTTAAGATTGCAGTTCCATTAGCTTGGCCTGGAATAATTGGTGGATTGGTGCTGTCGTTTGCCAGAGCTCTTGGTGAATTTGGTGCTACACTTATGATAGCTGGAAATATACCTGGAAAAACTCAAACTATGCCAATAGCTATATTTTTTGCGGTTGAAGGCGGGGACATGAATAAAGCTATGATGTGGGTTATGATTATTGTAGCAATATCTATAGCAATGATTTTATTATTAAATTATTGGTCGGAATTTCAGCAGAAAATTATAGGAAAGAGGTGTAGATAGTTGAGTTTATATGTAGATATTGAAAAAGATTTATCCTCTTTTAAATTAAAGGTAGAAATTGAACAAGAAAAAGGAATTCTGGGATTTTTAGGAGAATCTGGTTCTGGGAAAAGTATGACACTAAAATGTATAGCAGGGCTTGAGAAACCAACAAGAGGTAAGATTGTATTAAATGATAGAGTATTATTTGATTCTGAAAAAAAGATAAATTTATCAACAAAAGATAGAAAAGTAGGTTTTTTATTTCAAAACTACGCCTTGTTTCCACATATGACTGTAAGTCAAAATATTGAGCTTGGGCTTTTAAAACTGAACAAGAGTGAAAAAAAAGAAATAGTAGTAAGGTATTTAGATATACTTAAATTAAATGGGTTTGAGGGTAGATATCCTTGGCAATTATCTGGTGGTCAACAACAAAGAGTAGCACTAGCTAGGGCATTGGCAACATCTCCAGATATATTACTTTTAGACGAGCCTTTTTCAGCACTGGACCATCATTTAAGAAGTAATATGGAAAAAGAACTTATGAACATGTTAAAAGACTACAAGGGAGATATATTATTTGTTACTCATGATATTGAGGAAGCTTACCGAGTTTGTGATGATATTATGGTATATAACAAGGGAGAAGGTCTTCCAAAGAGACCTAAAAAAGAGCTATTTGAATCTCCAAAGTACCTTATAGAAGTTAAGATAACAGGATGTAAAAATATATCTCAATTCAACAGGATAGATGAAAATACTATTTATGCTACAGATTGGGGATGTGAGTTGACATTAAATGGAGAAATAGGTGATAATGTAGAATATGTGGGAATTAGAGAGCATCATATTAAGGTCTTGGATTCTAATGAATATTTAAATGGAAAGTTGTGCTTTGAATTGATTAACATTATAGAAAATCCATTTACATATACTATATATGTTAGAAAGCATGATTTATCTAGTGAGTATATGCCTATTCAAATAGAAGTAGAAAAAAATAAGATGAGATTTAAGAATGGAGACAGTATTTACTTAGATTTTCCACAGGAATATTTATTTTTATTTAAGTACAATTATAACGAAAAGGAGTAATTTATATGACTGAAAAAGAAAAAATGTTGTCAGGGAAAGGTTACTATGCAAATGATGAATTGCTAGTAAAAGAAAGAGAATATTGTAAAAAATTAACTAGATTATTTAATAATACTTTAGAGGATGAATATGAAAAAAGAGAAGCTATTTTAAGACAACTATTTGGTTCAGTCGGTAATAAAATAAATGTGGAACAAAGCATTAAATGCGACTATGGATATAATATATATGTAGGTGAAAATTTCTTTGCAAATTATGATTGTATTTTCTTAGATGTATGTAAAATTGAAATAGGTGATAATGTAATGCTAGCTCCAAACGTTCAAATCTATACAGCCTATCATCCAATTGATGCACAACTTAGAATTTCAGGTATAGAGTATGGTTCTCCTGTAAAAATAGGAGATAATGTGTGGATAGGTGGGGGAGTAATCATAACACCAGGAGTTACTATAGGTGATAATGTAGTAATAGGTGCAGGAAGTGTAGTGACAAAAGATATACCATCAGATACTGTAGCTGTTGGAAATCCATGCAGAGTAATAAAGAAAATAGAAGAATAAATTTGATTATGTAAAATATATACAAATAAAGTTTATAAAAATAAATTAAGAGTATTTACATATAATCTTTGAATAAATAAGATATTAAAGAAAAAATATACTCCTGTTTCTATAAAAAGAGTCTGGAAATATTTATGTGTATTCTTTAAATAAAAATTTATAGAAACAGGAATATTAATCGTATAGAGAAAATATATTTAATTTTATATCGTTTAAACTAGAGTAGTTAAATTATTTATTTTCAGTTTTAACATAAACTATATTATTGCCATCTAAACTTAGGCATATCTAAAACTTTAGATTCTCCTTTTAGTACTATAACAGCCATTTCACCAGTTTTATAACTCAATCTTTCATAATCTATACCTTGACAAGCTAATGCTCTTCCTTTTACCATTTCTTCTTTTACTATTATAGCTATTCTTGTTTAGTCTTTACGTAAGAAATATTCTCGTTAGAAGATTTTTCCATACCTAAAGCTTTTAATATATCTTCATTAACAATGATATCTGTGTCGTCTGATGTGGCTATAGGCATATCAGATACTGATTCACCATTTAAAATTTTAACAGCCATTTCACCTGTTTTGTAACCTAGTTTTTCATAGTTGATACCTTGACAAGCAAGAGCACCTTTTTCAACTGGACCAGATTCAGCAGCTATAACAGGAATTTTATTCTCAGTAGCTATTTTAGAAACTATAGGCATAGAAGAAGCTACTAAGTTGTCTGTAGGAACATATAAGACGTCTATTTTGCCAACTAAACTAGAAATCCCTTGGTTAACTTCATTTGAAGTAGTTATACCTTTTTCAACAACCTTGAAACCATTTTTAGATGCATATTCTTTTAAAGCATCAACTTGAACCTTTGAATTAACTTCACTAGTATTGTACATAACTCCTATGGTCTTTGCTTTAGGAGCAAATATTTTAAGAAGTTCTAGACCTTTGTCTACAGAAACAAAGTCTGATGTTCCGGATACATTTCCACCTGGTTTTTCAAGAGTTTTAACTAATCCAGCAGCAACAGGGTCACTGACAGCAGTCATAAGTATAGGTATATCTTTAGTAGCATTGAAAGCTGCTTGAGCTGATGGAGTAGATATAGCAAATATTAAATCTTTTTTGTCAGATGCAAATTTACTTGCAATACTTTGTGTAGTAGGCATATCATTTTGAGCATTTTGGAAGTCTATATCAATATTTTCTCCATCTTTAAATCCATTCTTTTCTAATGCTTTTACAAATCCTGTCTTAGTAGCATCTAGTGCTGGATGTTCAACCAATTGAGTTATCCCAATCTTTTTAACTTCTTTATTTTTAGAAGTATTTTCTTGTTTTGAATTACTAGAGTCTCCTCCTTGTGAACATCCTGTAAGCATGGATACACTAAGAGCACCAGCTAAAACTAAACTTGCTAATCTTTTTTTATTAATCATTTTTATATCCCCTTTAAATTTTTTTTGTTATATATGTTCATATATTCATATGAATTGTTACAAAGTTAGTATAATTATTATAATTTTGAGTTTATTTTAGAAATAAACTTAAATTAATGTAATAGATATATTTTAAACTGCATATTCAAATTTTTCTAAGATTTCTTCAACTGTTAATTGCTCTTTTTCTTTACCTTTTACATCTAAGACAACTTCACCTTTATGAAGCATTATTAGCCTATCTCCGTATTGAAGAGCATGTTTTAAGTTGTGAGTTACCATAAGTGTAGTTATATTTTTTTCTCTTACAATATTATTAGTTAACTCAATAACTTCATTTGATGTTTTAGGGTCAAGTGCTGCTGTATGTTCATCAAGTAATAAAACAGAAGGATTTGTTAAACTAGACATAATTAGTGATAGTGATTGTCTTTGACCTCCTGATAAAAACTGTACTTGAACATCAAGATATTTTTTTAAATCAAGAGATACACCCTCTAATAAATTTTCTAAGAAATCTCTTTTGTAACGAAGACATTTTCTTAGGTTTAATAATTTACCTTTATTAAGAGCTAAAGATAAATTTTCTCTAACTGTCATAGAAGGACAAGTTCCTAGACTAGGGTCTTGAAAAACTCTGCTTACTATTTGAGTTCTTCTATGTTCAGCTAAGTTAGATAAATTATGTTTATTTAATAATACTTGACCAGAAGATTCTTTTATAAGACCTGATATTATATTTAATAAAGTAGATTTACCAGTTCCATTACTACCTATAATACTTACAAATTCACCATCTTCTATATCAATTGATAAATTTTCAAATATAGTATTAGGTTCACCATATGGATTAGGGAAGCTCTTTGAAAGATTTTTAATTTGTAACATCTATAACACCTCTTTTTTCTGATTTATTTTTGGTACTAGCTTTGTATTTGTTTTTTTTTAGTGAAATATTTAAGTTGCCAGTAGCTAAGAAAGCTATTATAACTATAGCAGTTATTAATTTTAAGTCAGTTGATAACATTCCTAAACTCATTGCAAAGTATATAGTGAATTGGTATATAAAAGAGCCAACAATTATTGCAGTAGTATCTTTGATAAAAGTAAACTTCTTAAATAGTGTAATACCAATTATTATAGAGGCAATTCCAAGAACTAAAGTTCCTATACCCATATTTACATCTGAGAATCCTAAGAATTGAGCCATAAGACCACCAGATAAAGCAATAAGCCCATTTGAAATCATAAGTCCTAGTATTTTTATAGAACCGATATTTATACCCAAAGATTTAATCATTTGAGAGTTATCACCAACACCTTTTAAAGTGTATCCAAGACCTGTTTTTAAGAATAAGTCTAAAAGGACCTTACAGATAAACACAAAGGCTAAGGCTAACACTATAGGAGATATTTCTCCATTGAATAAGTGTTTAAAACTAAATAGAGGGATATTTGATTTTCCCATTATTCTTAAGTTGATAGAGTACAACATTCCCATGACTAAAATACCAGAAAGTAGGTTGGATATCTTAAACTTAATGTGAAGAATTCCAGTAACAAGACCAGCAGTGCAACCACATAATATAGCCATTAAAGTTGCTACTACAGGAGAAATACCATTAGTAAGAGAAAATGCTACGATAGAAGCACCCATTGTGTAACTACCATCAGCAGACATATCTGGAAAATCTAAGATTTTGTAAGTTATATAAACCCCCAGTGCCATAATCGATAAAATTAAACTTTGCGTCATTACAGATATAATACCTGACATAAATAAAACACTCCTTTGAAAATATTTTTATAATTTTAATTAATTGTTAATTTTGTGTATAAAAAAACCACATAGTATACAAAACTATGTGGTAAAAACAAGAATAAGCCACATAGTTTAATCTATGTGGCTCTTATATAGTTAAATGAAAACTTTATAAACAATATAGCCAACATAGATACAATCCCAAAATTTTAATAGTCTTAAGGGGTCTGTATCTATGTTAAAACGTAGGTACAAACCCTAAAAATAGTGGCTATAATAATAATAATATTTTTTATTGTTTAATAAAGTATTCATAATTATCTCTCCTTTTAATATTTTAATTAGTCAGAAAATTATATGTATTCTTGACTTGTTATAAATTATAAATTATACCACAATAAAAGTCAACTGCTAAATTTAATTAAAATACTAAATAATGTATACCTAGAATACTTTTAAATTAATGTACCAGTTGAAAAAAACGTTATTCTAGCTTGTGTATAAGTATGAAAATTTTATCGAAATATTTACTGAATATGGAATATATATCAATCAAATTTCATAAAAAAAGCTGTCTAAAGAATGTTAAAATTCTTTTGGACAGCTCAAGTAGTGATTAGAAAGTTATATAACTTTCATAATCAGTCGTCAATAAAGACGACTTTTATGGAAAATGAATAACTTTATATGCAATATTTAAATTGCTACAATAAGCACAATTTTCAAAGGGTTAGGGTGGATAAGAGTACTTATTATATAAAGTTTTCATATTACCTACTTTTTTGAAATCAATAAGTGTTATTCTGTAGATTTTGCATTTTCATCTGACTTTATATACTTTATATTATCTGCTGATAACTTTTGCATGTCAAGTGCTTTTAGTGTATCTTCATTAATTATTATTTCAGTTTCATCTAACATAGTAATTGGTATATCGCCAACAGATTTTCCTTCCAACACTTCAATAGCAAGTTCTCCAGCTTTGTAACCAAGCTTTACATAGTCTATACCACAACAAGCTAAAGCACCAGAAGTTACAGAGCCTTCTTCAGAAGCTATTATAGGAATTTTGTTCTCATTGGCAACTTTAGAAACTATAGGCATAGAAGAAACTATTAAATTGTCAGTAGGGACATATAAAACATCTATCTTGCCAACTAAGCTAGAAATAGCTTGATTAACTTCACTTGAAGAACTGACTCCTTTTTCAACAACTTCATAATTATTTTTCTTAGCATAATCGTGTAGAGAGTCAACTTGAGTTTTTGAATTAACTTCACTAGTATTGTATATAACACCTATTTTTTTTGCTTTTGGAGTTAGTGTCTTAACTAATTCCAATGTTTTATCAATTGAAAGATAATCTGATGTACCGGAAACATTTCCGCCTGGTTTTTCAATTGATTTAACAAGTCCAGCTTCTACAGGGTCTGTAACAGCAGTCATGATTATAGGTATATCTTTAGTAGCATTATAAGCTGCTTGAGCAGATGGAGTAGATATAGCATATATCAAATCTTTTTTATCTGATACGAATTTACTTGCAATACTTTGTGTAGTAGGCATATCATTTTGAGCGTTTTGAAAGTCTATTTTTATATTATCTCCGTCTTTATAGCCTTTATCTTCGAGTGCTTTTATGAATCCCTTCTTTGCCTTATCTAAAGATGGATGTTCTACTAACTGAGTGATACCTATAGTTTTTACCTTACCATCATCTGTTTTTTCTTTGTCTTTTGAACCATCAGGACCTCCAGATTGAGAACATCCAGTAAGCATTGATAATCCAAGTATCCCTGCGGTAATTAAACTTAATATTTTTTTACTTTTTATCATTTTATTTTTCTCCCTTAAAATTTAAAAATTATATTTGTTCATATATTCATATAATAGGTTATAAGTATGCGTACCTAAGACTGTATTTTGGTTTCTTAAACTGCATATTCAAATTTTTCTAAGATTTCTTCAACTGTTAATTCCTCTTTTTCCTTATCTTTTACATCTAAGACAACTTCGCCTTTATGAAGCATTATTAGCCTATCTCCATATTGAAGAGCATGTTTTAAGTTGTGAGTTACCATAAGTGTAGTTATACTTTTTTCTCTTACAATTTTATCTGTTAATTTAATTACTTCATTTGATGTTTTTGGGTCAAGTGCTGCTGTATGCTCATCTAGCAATAGAACTTTAGGGCTTGCTAAACTGGACATAATCAGTGAAAGTGATTGTCTTTGACCTCCTGAAAGATATTGTACTTTAATATCTAAGTATTTTTTTAAATCTAAAGAAATTCCTTCAAGCAAGTGCTCCAAGTCGTTCGTTTTATGACGAAGACATCTCTTTAAGTTTAATAGCTTGCCTTTATTAAGTGCCAGAGATAAATTTTCTCTAACCGTCATAGAAGGACAAGTTCCTAGACTAGGGTCTTGAAAAACTCTACTTACTATTTGAGTTCTTTTGTATTCAGCTAGGTTTGTTATAGTAGTATTGTCTAACGTAATTTGTCCAGAAGATTCTTTTATAAGTCCAGATATTATATTTAATAAAGTAGATTTACCAGTTCCATTACTACCTATGATACTTACAAATTCACCATCTTCTATATCGATTGATAAATTTTCAAATATAGTATTAGGTTCACCGTATGGATTAGGGAAACTCTTTGAAAGATTTTTAATTTGTAACATCTACAACACCTCTTTTTTCTGATTTATTTTTGGTACTAGCTTTGTACTTGTTTTTTTTTAGTGAAATGTTTAAGTTGCCAGTAGCTAAGAAAGCTATTATAACTATAGCAGTTATTAATTTTAAGTCAGTTGATAACATTCCTAAACTCATTGCAAAGTATATAGTGAATTGGTATATAAAAGAGCCAACAATTATTGCAGTAGTATCTTTGATAAAAGTAAACTTCTTAAATAGTGTAATACCAATTATTATAGAGGCAATTCCAAGAACTAAAGTTCCTATACCCATATTTACATCTGAGAATCCCAAAAACTGAGCCATAAGACTACCAGATAAAGCAATAAGTCCATTTGAAATCATAAGTCCTAGTATTTTTATAGAACCGATATTTATACCCAAAGATTTAATCATTTGAGAGTTATCACCAACACCTTTTAAAGTGTATCCAAGACCTGTTTTTAAGAATAAGTCTAAAAGAACTTTACAGATAAATACAAAAGCTAAGGCTAAAACTATAGGAGATATTTCTCCATTAAATAAGTGCTTAAAACTAAATAGAGGGATATTTGATTTTCCCATTATTCTTAAGTTGATAGAGTACAACATTCCCATGACTAAAATACCAGAAAGTAGGTTGGATATCTTAAACTTAATGTGAAGAATTCCAGTAACAAGACCAGCAGTGCAACCACATAATATAGCCATTAAAGTTGCTACTACAGGAGAAATACCATTAGTAAGAGAAAATGCTACGATAGAAGCACCCATTGTGTAACTACCATCAGCAGACATATCTGGAAAATCTAAGATTTTGTAAGTTATATAAACCCCCAGTGCCATAATCGATAAAATTAAACTTTGCGTCATTACAGATATAATACCTGTCATAGATAAAACACCCCTTTGAAAATATTTTAAAATAATTTTTTAAATTTAATTTTGATATAAAAAAACCACACAGTATATATAACTGTATGGCAAAAACACGAATAAGCCACACAGTATAATCCATGTGGCTCTATATTATGATGATAAAATAAAAACTTTAACAACAATTACTATAGCCAACATAGATACAATCCTTAAAAATCATAATCCTAAGGGGCTTGTATCTATGTTATGACAATTTGTCTTAACTTAGCTACAAACCCTAACTAAATTGGCTACTAAAAAATCGTACTTGTTTGTTTAATAAAGTCTTCATATTTACCTCTCCTTTTAATTTAATAATTTTGAAAATTTTGTTTTCCGTTTTGTATAGTAATTAGTTTAATACAGTAAAAAATAAAAGTCAACTATAAATTTTGAAAAATTATCGAATTATCAGAAAATTGAATTTAAATAAAAAAATTTTTATGTGCAGAATATAGTAATATTCTTAATTATTGTTTTTTAAATAAAAATAAAAAATATGAATAAGTCACAAAAGATTGTAAAAAGTAAAGAAATATTTAGATAATTAGTGCAAATAGGCTTTAAAACAACATAATAACTCAAATTATATGGTATAATAAATTAAATAATTGTTTTAATTCAAAATTTTTTGTTATTTTAAATTGTTTTAAAAACTTTAGTTTTAGCAATTGTATTATTTAGTGATTCTATTATGATATTTATGAGATTAGAAAGACTTCAATAGATATTTATTTGTAAATATTTAAGAAGTCTTTGACTTTATAGGAGTGATAATTTATGCTAATAGGTACATCTAAATTAAGCAGGAATGTCGATACTGCATGTGTAGAAGAATTAGGTATTCCAATGATTGTATTAATGGAAAATGCAGTTATATCTGCAATGAAAAATATGGATATAGACATATATAATAGTTATACAGTTGTATGTGGTGTTGGAAATAATGGTGGAGATGGTCTTGGAATAGCAAGGCATTTAAATATAAAGGGAAAAGAAGTAAACGTATTTTTAGTAGGTAATCTTGAAAAACTAAGTGAATGTTCTAAAATAAACTACAATGTACTTTTAAATATGGGAATTAATATTATAAATATTAATAAAAAAGATTTAAGTGAAAAAAATGATGGAGATGAAAATGAAGTAGATAAAATTATTAAAGTCGAGAAACAAAATATTATAAAAAATAAAAATTTAACAATTTTTAAAGATAGAGTATCCAAAAGTGATGTTGTAGTAGATGCTATATTTGGCACTGGATTAAAACGTGATATAACTGGTATTTTTAAAGAAGTTATTGATATAGTAAACGATAACAGTAAAAATACATATTCTATAGATATTCCTTCTGGTATAGATAGTGATAAGGGAAATGTATTAGGAACTTGTATTAGAGCAAACAAAACGATTAGTTTTGAGTTTTATAAAAGAGGTTTTTTAAACTATGATACTAGTTCACTTATAGGTGATGTAATTGTAGAAAAGATAGGTGTTCCAGATTTTATTACAAGAAAATACCATGATGAAGAGTTCATAACTGATAAGACTTTTGTAAAAAATAATATTAGAAGAAGAGATATGTATGGTTTTAAAAGTGATTTTGGAAAAGTATCTATAGTTGCAGGTTCAAAAGGATTTTATGGTGCAAGTTTCATAGCAACTGAATCTGCTGTTAAGAGTGGAAGTGGACTTGTAACGCTAATCAGTACTGAAGATGTACAAGATAAGGTATCTAGTAGACTTACTGAAGCAATGACTTTAAATTTTGAAGAGGAAAGATTGAATAAGTTACTTAGCTCTAGTGATGCAATTGGTTTTGGTCCAGGTATGGGAGATAATCATCAAACATTTGATAAATTACTTAAAATAATAGAAAATTCTAATTGCCCAATCGTATTAGATGCTGATGGATTAAACGTTATGAAGGATAGATGTTATAAGTTTTTAGAATGGAAAAATAGATTTGTAATTACACCTCATTTGGGAGAAATGGCTAGGTTGACAGGAGATTCAATTGGGTATATAAGAGAACATAGAGTAGATGTGGCAAAAGAATTTGCTCAAAAATATAATCTAGTTGTCCTTTTAAAAGGTTATCAAACTGTCATAACAGATGGTAAAAAAACATATATAAATCCTACAGGGAACAGCTGTATGGCAACTGGTGGAATGGGTGATTGTTTGCTTGGGATTATTACTTCATTTATAGGTCAAGGTATGGATATATTGGAAGCTACAGTTAGTGGAGCATATATACATGGTTATATAGGAGATAAATTGAGCAAAATAATGTATACAGTAAATGCCACAGATTTAATAAGTAACATTTCATTAACAATGAAAGAGTTTTTGATTGTATAATTAATGATGTTTGATACTGTTTTGTAACAACTTTAACAAAGTATGTTGATATAATACTATTAAATTAATCTTAAATTAGTTTATTTTATTGATTTGTAGTTTAAATTTATGTGCAAAAGCATTGTATAAACATATATTTATATAGGGTTTTATAATTCATATGAAAAGAGGGTAGATAGTATGAAGTTAATATGGTTGATAGTAGCAGTCTTATTTGGAATAGCAGAAATGTTGACACCAAGCTTGACACTGATATGGTTTAGTGTAGGAGCTGTAGTACTTATATTTTTAAGTAGCTTTATAGAGAGTATTTTCTTACAAATTTTAATATTTGCAGTAATTTCTATAGCAATGTTGATTTTAGCTACTAAAAAAATTGTAAAAAAAGATAAAGGTTACAAGTCTAATACTAATTTACAAGCTATGATATCTAAAAGAGGTATTGTTACAGAAGAGATTTCTCCAAATAACACAGGTCTGGTTGTAGTTGAACATGAAATATGGACGGCTATTTCTATAGATGGTGAAAAGATAGAAAAAGATTCTACAGTAGAAGTATTAAAAATAGAAGGGGTAAAACTAGTTGTTAAAAAAGTAAACGCTACAACTAGTGTGACAAATCAATAGAATAAAGGAGGATTTATAGTATGAGTACTAAAATTGTTTTAAGTATTGTATTAATAGTAGTAGTCATAGCAATAAGTTTAACCTGCATAAGAGTTATAAAACAATCTAAAGTAGGTATAATAATGAGACTTGGTAAGTTTCAAAAAGTAGCTGAGACAGGTGTGCATTTCTTAATACCATTTTTAGATAATATGGCATATGTAATTGACCTGAGAGAAATTGTAATAGATTTCCCACCTCAACCAGTTATAACTAAGGATAATGTAACTATGCAGATTGATACAGTTGTATACTATAAAGTTACAGACCCAGTTAGATACGTGTTTGAGATAGCAAATCCAATAGCTGCTATTGAAAATTTAACAGCTACAACGCTAAGAAATATAATTGGTGAACTTGACTTAGATGAAACACTAACATCAAGAGATATAATAAATGTAAAAATGAGAACCATTCTTGATGAAGCAACAGATAAATGGGGTATAAAAGTAAATAGAGTAGAGTTAAAAAATATAATGCCTCCTCAGGATATTCAAGTTGCGATGGAAAAACAAATGAGGGCAGAAAGAGAAAGAAGAGAGGCAATACTTCAAGCAGAAGGTAATAAGTCAGCTGCGATACTTCAAGCAGAAGGAGAAAAACAATCTGCTATACTAACAGCAGAAGCCAAAAAAGAAGCTATGATACGTGTAGCAGAAGGTGAAAAAGAATCTGCTATATTGGTTGCAGAAGGTGAGGCTGAAGCTATAAGACAAACAGCTATTGCTAAGGCACAAGGTGAAGCTGAAATGATAAAGAGAACTCAAATAGCAACAGCAGAAGGTTTAAAACTAGTCTTTTTAGCAATGAAAGAATCTGATATTGACAATAATATTCTAGCATTAAAATCTATGGAAGCTCTTGAAAAAATGGCTGAAGGTAAGTCAACGAAACTAGTTTTACCTTCAGAAGCAGTTAACTTCCTAGGAACATTTAAAGGTATAAAAGAAGTTATGAGTGATGATAACAAAGAGATATTAGATGCAAAAGAAATTCTAGGTAATAATGAGTCATTAAAAAAATAAAAGAGTTTTGTTATTGAAGGAAGGATATGGAAATTAAAGGTCGAATTAATTAGATATAGTACAAAAATGCACGTTGAAAAGAAGAAGACTTATAGCTTTTTAAGTCTTCTTCTTTGTTTTTATTTAAAGTTTTTATTTAAAAAACAAAATTATAAAAATGAATTAACAGAATTTTTATACAATTTCTCCTTTACTAATATAAAAAGTGTTATATAATAGTATATAAAACATATAGTGAATGAGAATGGTTTTAATTAGTCTATTTGTACTATTAACATATGTAGTTATAAAAATATCAATGTTACTATTAAGAAAGATAATAATTGAGTTGGAATTTTATAATTTATTGTTTATATGACAGCAAAGAAGTATTAATGCAAAAATAAAATTATCTAGTGCTTACTTAAAATTTTTTGGATAATTATTTCACAAATTTAAAATTATGTTTTACTATTATGAATTTAATGAATAAAAAAATAAACATATTTATATTGAATAAAAGATTTATAAAAAATATTTTTTATCTTTGTAAAATAAAATTTGTATTATTTTTTAACTGAGAATTGAATATTAATAAATATTATAGTGTTTATGGAAAATAATGTATACGTCTACAACTCTATTATGGGGTATACATTATATCAATTGTATAGTTGATATTATTTTATTTTTATTAAGGTATTATTTAAGCAACATTTATGCACAGTATTTATTGACTGATAAAGTTTATAAAAGTAAAAATGCAATTATAAATATTAATTACTAGATGAGGGGAGTGTCATTAAGTGAAAAAAGAGATGTTAGCTATGATTTTGGCAGGAGGTCAAGGTTCAAGATTAGGAGTTTTTACAAAAAGAATTGCAAAACCAGCTGTGTCATTTGGGGGTAAGTATAGAATTATTGATTTTGTGTTAAGCAATTGTTCAAACTCTGGTATTGACACTGTGGGTGTTTTAACTCAATATAGACCGTTGATATTAAATTCACATATAGGTATGGGAAGTCATTGGGACTTGGACAGAATAAATGGTGGTGTATATGTTTTACAACCATTTATGAATGAAAAAGAGGGTAATTGGTATAATGGTACAGCACATGCAATATATCAAAATATGGATTTTGTAGATACTTATAATCCAGAATATGTATTGATACTATCTGGGGACCATATATATAAAATGGATTATAGCAAGATGTTAAAATTTCATAAAGAAAAAGGTTCTAAAGCTACAATAGCAGTAATTGAAGTTCCTTGGGATGAGGCTTCTAGATTTGGAATAATGAATACAAATGAAGATTCAAGTATCTATGAATTTGAAGAAAAACCAAGTGAACCTAAGAGTAATTTGGCATCTATGGGAGTGTACATATTTGATTGGAAAATGTTGAGAAGTTATTTTAAGGAAGCAGAAAAAAATGCAGAAATAAATTATGATGATTTTGGAAAAAATTTAATACCTAAAATGTTAGAAGATAATGTTGGAATGTATGCTTATCCATTTAAGGGATACTGGAGAGATGTAGGAACTATACAAAGTCTATGGGATGCCAATATGGATATAATAAAGTCTCCAGAAACACTTGATTTAGTGGACCCTAAATGGAAGATATATACAAACACCATGGCAATGCCTCCACAATATATAGGTAAAAATGCAAATGTTCACAGATCAATGATAGCAGATGGTTGTAGAATTTTAGGTGAAGTAGGTAATTCTGTATTGTCACATGGAGTTGTTGTTGGTAAAGGAAGTAAAGTAATTGACTCAGTGATAATGCCAAATGTTGTAATAGGTGAAAATGTAACTATAGAAAAAGCTATGATAGGTGAGTGTGCAACTATAAATGATAATGTTCAGATAAAAAATGTAAATAATGAAATAAATGTAGTTTCTGAGTATGAAAATATAGAACCTAGATGCGTATTGATAGAAGGAGGTCTTTAAGATGAGTAATGAATGTTTAGGAATAATAAATTTAAACAAAAAAGGAGACCCAGCAATAAACAAACTTAACTATGGAAGACCAATAGCATCTACACCAATAGCTGGAAGATATAGAATAATAGATTTTGCTTTATCTAATATGATAAATTCAGGAATCACTAAAGTTGGAATATTCGCAAAGGAAAAATACAGATCATTGACAGACCATATAGGCAGTGGTAAAGATTGGGATTTAAGTAGAAAAAAAGGTGGCCTATCAATTTTTAGTCCAGAAAACACTAAGTACAGAAACACTTACTCACATAGAGAAGGTGACATATATACCATCTTGGCTAATCTGGATTATATAGAAAAGAGTGAAGAAGAATATATTTTAATAGCTCCAAGCTATATGCTATGCAATTTAAATTATTCTCATGCCTTGGAATACCATAAAAAATCTCATAATGATATAACTATGATATATAAAAATGTAAACAATGCAAATAAAGATTTTGCGGGTAACTTAACTCTAAATTTAGATAGTAACAATAGGGTGATAAATGTTGGAAATAATTTAGGTAAATTCCCTAGAGCAAATATATGTATGGAAACGTATATTATGAAACGTGAAGATTTTGTTGAATGTATATATAATATTGTAAATAAAGGAAATTATTGTTACTTAGAAGAATTCATTATTGAAGAAGCAGAAAATATGAAAGTAGGAGCTTATGAGTATACAGGATATTTAAAATGTGTAAATTCTGTTGAATCATATTTTGAAATGAGCAAAGATTTATTAAATTTAGAAGTTGCTGACGAATTATTATATTCTGAAAGAAAGATATTTACAAAAGAAAAGAATGAATCACCTACAATTTATACAGATAGTGCTAAAGTAGAAAATAGCTTTATAGCATCAGGTTGTTTAATTGAAGGTACTGTAAAAGACAGTATTATATTTAGAAAGGTCAATGTTGAAAAAGGAACAGTTATAGAAAACTCAATAGTAATGCAAAATTGTGTAATAAAGTCAAATGCAAAATTATATAATGCAATATTAGATAAAAATACAAATATATCAAATGGAAAAGAGTTAAGAGGAGATGAAAAATATCCTCTTGTAGTAGAAAAGAATACAAATATATAAATATATTTTTTAGAAGGGGGAATAACTAGTGAAGGTATTTTATGTAACAGCAGAGTGTTGGCCCTTTGCAAAAACTGGAGGATTAGGAGATGTTTCTTATGCATTGCCTAAAGAATTAAAAAAAGAAGGTGTAGATGTAAGGGTTATAATGCCTAAATATTCAACTATACCAAGTTATTTAAAAGATAAACTAAAAGAAATTGCTGTGTTTAGTGTACGTGTTGGATGGAGAAATCAATACTGTGGTCTTTTAGAAATGGAACTAGATGGTGTAAAATTTTACTTTATAGACAATGAATTTTATTTTAGAAGAGAAGATGAAAGAAAGAGTATCTATGGATATGGAGATGATGCAGAAAGGTATACTTTCTTTACAGATGCTGTTTTAGAAGCTATAAGTAGAATTGATTTTTACCCAGATGTAATACATATAAATGATTGGCATACAGGTATGTTACCATTAATTCTAAAAGAAAGATATGCAACCCTTGAGGGGTATAAAAATATAAAAACTATGTATACTATACATAATCTCCAATATCAAGGTGTGTTTGATAAGTATATTTTAGATGATGTATTGGGCTTACCACAAAAATACTTTGATAACGGAGATATAGAGTATTATGGTTCAATAAATTTTATGAAAGCTGGAATAAATTTTGCAGATAAAATTATAACTGTTAGTCCTACTTATGCAAATGAAATACAAACGCCTTTTTATGGTGAGCAATTAGATGGATTGCTTAGAAAAGAATCAGACAAATTAAAAGGTATATTAAATGGAATAGATTATGATTTAAACGACCCTGCAAAAGATAAAGATATATTTGTTCATTATGATGTAGATTCTATTGATAAAAAGGTAGAAAACAAATTGAGATTACAAGATATATTGGGACTTAAAAAAGATTCATCTATCCCATTGATAGGGATAGTTTCAAGATTAGTTTCTCAAAAAGGATTTGACTTAATAGCATATATGATGCCTGAACTTATGAGAGAAGATTTACAGATTGTCGTTTTAGGAACTGGAGAACATCAATATCAATCAATGTTCAATTATTATGATTCTAATTTCTCAGATAAAGTATCAGCTAGAATTACTTTTAATACATCATTAGCTCAACAGATATATGCTGCAAGTGATATATTCTTAATGCCATCACTATTTGAGCCTTGTGGTATAGGGCAAATGTTGGCTATGAGATATGGTTCTTTACCAATAGTTAGAGAGACTGGAGGACTTAAGGATACTGTAATACCTTACAATAAATTTACTGGCGAAGGTAATGGATTTAGTTTTAAAAATTACAATGCTCATGAGATGTTTTTCTGTTTGCAAAATGCAATCAAAGTGTTTAGAGATAAAGAAGAATGGACGAAATTAGTTGAAAATGCAATGAACACAGATAATAGTTGGAAAAAATCAGCTAAGGAGTATATAGAAACGTATAGAGACATATGTGATTAAAGGAGTGGTTTTTTTGGTAACAATAAGCAAAAAGAAGTTTAAGCAAAAATTTGAAGTAAAAATGTATAGCTTATATGCACAATCTATCAAGGAAGCTACTGATGAACAATTGTTAAATGTATTATGTAGTCTACTGAAAGATGAAATAGCAAAAAAATGGGTTGCTACAAAGTTAGATAAGAAAAAAGAAGTTTATTATTTTAGTTTAGAATTTTTAATAGGAAGGCAATTAAAATCTAACTTACTAAATTTAAATATTGAAGAAGAAGTTAGAGAAGGTTTATCAGAATTAGGAATTAACTTAGATAATTTAATTGAAGCTGAAGTAGACCCAGCCTTAGGAAATGGTGGGCTTGGTAGATTAGCTGCTTGCTTTTTAGATTCTATGGCATCTTTGAATATAAGTGGTCAAGGATATGGAATAAGATATAAATATGGTCTTTTTGAACAAAAATTTGTAAATGGTTATCAGGTAGAAGTGCCTGATAACTGGCTTACAGAAGGACGATATGCGTGGGAAACTGTAAGACCAAATGAAGCAACAATGGTGAAGTTTGGTGGTGAGGTGGAATTAATCAGGGAAGGTAGTCACTTAAAAGTAATCCATAAAGACTATCTTCCTGTAATGGCAATGCCTTATGATATACCAATAATCGGATACCAAAATCAATGTATAAATACTTTAAGATTGTTTAAGAGTGAAATACCAAAGAGAGATTTTGGTGAACTTACTTCAAATGCTCTAAATTATTCTGGTAGCTATGAAGAGGCTTTAAAACATAAGTACTATACTGAGGAAATATCACAGGTACTATATCCTGATGATTCAAATTACGCAGGCAAGTTATTGAGGTTAAAACAAGAATACTTTTTTGTAAGTGCAGGGATACAAGATATCATAAGAAAATACAAAAAGAATAAATTGAATATCAATAATTTATTTGATAAGGTAGCTATCCATATAAATGATACACATCCTACGTTATGTATACCAGAGCTTATGAGAATTTTGCTTGATGAAGAATACCTATCTTGGGATGAAGCATGGCAAATAACTAAAAAAACAGTATCTTATACTAATCATACTATAATGTCAGAAGCTATGGAAAAATGGCCAGTAAGTATGATGAAAGAGCTATTACCAAGAATTTATATGATAATAGAAGAAATAAACAGAAGATATGTAGAGGAGTTAAATAATAAAGGATATGACCAAGATAGAATAAATAGAATGAGTATAATACACTGGGACAACATCAACATGGCAAATTTATGTATTGTAACAAGTCACAGTGTAAACGGGGTTGCTAAACTTCATACTCAGATTCTTGAAACTGAGGTATTGAAAGACTTCTATAAAGATGAGCCAAATAAATTTAATAATAAGACTAATGGAATTGCACATAGACGATGGCTTATAAGTTCAAATCCTCAACTTAGCAATTTAATTACAGATTTGATTGGTGATTCGTGGAAGAAAGACACTTTACAATTAAAGAATATTGAAAAATTTAAAAATGATTCTTCTGTTTTACAGAAACTTGATGATATAAAATACGATAATAAAGCAAATTTAGCAAAGTTTATAAAAGGTAAATACGATTTAAATATCGACCCAAGTTCAATATTTGATGTTCAAGTTAAGAGATTACATGCTTATAAAAGACAATTGTTGAATATATTTAATGTGCTTCATATGTATCATGAGTTGCTTGATAATTCTAATTTAAATATTGACCCGAGAACTTTTATATTTGGTGCAAAAGCTGCACCAGGATATTATTTAGCTAAGTGTATAATTAAATTTATAAATTCTGTTGCAAGTACTATAAACAATGATGTTAGAGTAAGGGACAAGTTAAAAGTAGTATTTTTAGAGAACTATGGGGTATCACTAGCAGAGATAATAATACCAGCAGCAAATGTTAGTGAGCAAATTTCAACTACAACAAAGGAAGCATCTGGAACAAGTAATATGAAGTTTATGATGAATGGTGCCATAACTTTGGCTACACTTGATGGTGCAAATGTGGAGATATGTGAACAAGTGGGTAAAGAAAACATGTTTTTATTTGGGCTTAGTGCAGAACAAGTTTTGAATTATAATAAGTATGGTGGATATTCTTCACTTGACTTGTATCATTCTAATATGAATATAAAAAGGGTCGTAGATGATTTAATAAATGGATTTATTCCTAATCTTGGCGAAGAAGGAAGAAGTATTTATAATTCACTCACTACTTACAATGATGAGTATTTTGTATTGAGAGATTTTGAAAATTATGGTCAAGCTCAAGCAGATATAAACAGGTTATATAGAGATAAAGAAAAATGGAATAAAATGTCTTTAGTTAATATAGCTAACTCTGGATTTTTTTCTTCTGATAGAACAATTTCTGAGTATGCAAAAGACATTTGGTTTAAAAGGGTGTGATTAAATGCAAAGTGTAATAGAATATAACTCTTGGGATAAAAATTTTAAGGCTCCGTTTGGAGCTTTAAAATTTGATGAAGAATTGACCATTTATGTTAAAGTGAATGAGGGATACAATGTCAAGTCTATTTCCCTAGAAATAAATAGAGAAGAAGAAATGAGAACAATAACTTTAAATGAAGAATTAAATAATGATAAACTTGGAAAGTGCTTTTGTGGTAAGATTGAAAAGTTTGATGGTACAGGTGTTTATTTTTATTATTTTAAAGTTGATGTTGAAATGGATGGTCACAAAAAGACTATACTTTATGGAAAGAATAGAGAGAATGGATGCTCTTGTGAATATGATTATAATAATATTAATAAATATCAAATTACTGTTTACAAAGATTTTAAAGTACCAATATGGTACAAAGAAGGAATACTTTATCATATATTTGTAGATAGGTTCAATAATGGGAATCGTAATGGTAAGGTTGATAATCCTAAAAAAAATAGTTTCATATATGGAAATTGGGAAGATATACCTATGTACATAAAGGATAGTCAAGGAGATATTATAAGATGGGATTTCCATGGTGGAAATCTAAGAGGAATAATCAATAAACTTGGATACCTAAAAAAATTAGGTGTAACTATACTATATCTAAGCCCTATATTTGAAGCTTCTAGTAATCATAAGTATGACACAGGTGACTATAAGAAAATTGACCCAATGTTTGGGGATGAAGATACATTTAAAGAACTTATTAATAAGGCAAAAGAAAAAGGTATATCAATAGTATTGGATGGAGTTTTTAGTCATACTGGAGCAGATAGTAAATATTTTAATATGTATGGAAATTATAATAGCTTAGGAGCATATCAATCAAAAGAATCTCGATATTATTCATGGTATATGTTTGAAGAATTTCCTCAAAAGTATAAAAGTTGGTGGGATGTTAAGACATTGCCAAATATAAATGAATTAGAAAATAGTTACATGGATTATATAATATATGATAAAGATAGTGTTATAAATAAATGGATAAACATGGGCGTTAAGGGATGGAGATTAGATGTAGCAGATGAACTACCAACTAAGTTTATAAGAGAGCTAAAAAAAGAACTAAAAAAGGCTGATACTGACTCAATTCTTATAGGTGAAGTATGGGAAGATGCATCAAATAAGATTAGCTATGGGCAAAGAAGAAGCTATCTATTAGGTGAAGAATTAGATTCTGTTATGGGGTATCCTTTTAGAAATAATATGTTTTCTTTCTTAAAAGGAGAAATTAATTCATGTGAACTTTGTAATAGATATATGCAGATTAAAGAAAATTATCCAAAAGAATCATTTAAGTCTAATTTAAATTTAATTGGAACACATGATGTTACAAGAGTTAAAACTGAATTAAATGATGATGTAGACTTAGTGAAGCTTGCTGTAGCTATACAGATGACATTTGAGGGGGTACCATATATATACTATGGAGATGAAGCAGGTCTTTGTGGAGGCGTTGACCCAGATAATAGGAGGACATATCCATGGAAAAATGAAGATGAAGATATGCTTAACTTCTATAAGGATATTATAAAAATTAGAAATAAAAATAAACTTTTAAGCTCTGGAGGTACAGAATTTGTATATACTACAACTGATTCTGTATTTGCATTTATTAGATTTAATGAAGATAATGATAGAATATTAATTTTAGTAAATAGAAGTGATAATATTGAAAATATATCATTAAATATAGAGGGTAGTTTTATTGAGGAAATACCTATAAAGTATAGTCCTAAGAATATAAATAATACTATACAAATTAAAAATAATGAATTGAAAGTAGATTTAGACTCTAAATCATTTGGAGTTTTTAAAGTAAATTAAATATATGAGTTTGGAAAAAATAAATAGAAAACAGAAAATATAGAAAAATTTCGAATTATCAAAATCTTTCTATATTTTTTTGTGTAAATCATCTCTAGAATTTTAGTATTCCAAAATATTACAAATAAGTGTAAAAAATGTCATAATTGTGATATTATATAAATTAGTTAGATAAAACGTAACCTCTTTACCCAAATTATAGGGAGATTTTTATAATCTTAATATGGAGGGATGAAACAGTTAAAATAAATATGTAAAAATCTAAAAGAAGCTACTATTTTTTAGTAGATTTTAATAATAAAGATATAGCTTTATCTAGTAATTTAGATGTAGGTATTTGAATTTCTTTTGAGTACTGTTGTAATTTTTCTCAAAGTTTAGCATTGATGGTATTTAATATTCTCTATAGTAGATATGATAAGATAAGATTTTATGAATTAAAAAGATTGACAAAGACAATATTCAAGAAAATATGAAAATAATAGGAAAGGAGGGTGTTACCAAAAAACTAAGAACATTTCAAAAATTGAATTAAAGATTAAAAAACTTCATAGAAAAGTTAAAAATATTAGGTTAAATCATATGCACCAAGTTACTAATAAGATGGTGAGAATCAAACCGTCAATAGTAGTGATGGAGGGGTTAAGAATATAATGAAAAGTAGACATTTAGCTAAATCAATTCAACAACAAGGATTTTATACATTTATAGAGAAAATAAAATATGAATGAGAGTGGAAAGGAATAAAATTCGTTCAAGTTCCAACATTCTATCCTTCAAGTAAAATGTGTAGCAATTGTGGTAGTATAAAAAGTCTATGGAGTGTTATAGCAAATTATAGTAGCTTAGGCAAAATAAGACACTATGAAGTAGAAAAGAAACAGGAATCTTTAATTTATAGATTTTTGGTAACGGAACATCTTATGAAGGTAGACCCACTTACAACTCAAGTATATGACTATATATCAAAGAAAATCCAAAATGGAGAGTATGAAGCAAATCGAAGAATTACTGAATCTGAGATTTGTAGATCTATCGGAGTTAGTAGAACACCAGCAAGGGAAGCATTAACGAGGTTGGCGGGTGAAAATTTACTAGAAAAGATACCTAATAAGGGATTTGTAGTAAAAGAATTTCAAGAAAGGGAAAAATTAGACACCTACTCTGTAATTGGAGTATTGGATGCATTAGCCGGTTCTTTAGCATTACAAAATTTAACTGAATCAGACTTAACAAAAATGGAAGAATTAACAGAGATGATGACGGTCTCTATAAAGTATAAAAATTACAATAACTATTTAAAATTAAGTAGTGAATTTCACGATATGTACATAACTAAATCAGATAATCAAGTGTTAATAAATCTATTGAACTCTTTAAGATATAATTTTATGTCAAAGTCATATACTAGTGATAATGAAAATGCGTTATATAAAATGCTGGAATACAGTAATAATCAACATATTGAGGTAGTAAAATTTATGAGAGAGAATGATTTAGTAAATGTTGAAAGAATTTTGAAAGAGCATTGGAAAACGATACCTATATCAGATATGGAATAAGAGAAGCTTCTATAAAGTTTCTCTTTATTTTTTATATAATTTTATTATTTTTTGCTAATTATTAAAATAAAAATAAGAATTAATTTAATTTAAAATACGAATAGAAACCCTAAAATACTATGATAGAATAGGTATATTAAAACAAACGTACGTAAATCAAAAAGTTTATAGGATTTCAATATTATAAATATAGAATTTATTTTATCAATTAAAAAAATTTAATAAATTTTAATATAAAATTAAAATACGAAAATAGGAAAATTATTTAGTCTAACTAAACTAAGAATTTTGATATATGGACTAAGAATAATATAAAAGTTTAGTAATAAAATACTTACAAATTAAAAAAAGTAAACTCAAAAGCTTACTAAATCTAAAAAAAAGAAAAATATTGAAAAAATAAAAAAAAAGTTTATAAATACTAATTTTTAAAAAAATTAATATAAACAATAAAAAACAAAAAAGTTTATAAATATTGATATAACTAAGGTATATGTTTTTGAGTGAGTTTAAAAAAATACTTGTAAAAATATTGAAATGTTAATATAATAAATATCATAAGTTTAATAAAAGTAAAAATAAAAAATAGAAATAATAAATAATAAATATTAAAAATGTTTGAATATAGAGAGGGGATGAATTTAAAATCATGGATAGTGAGTTTGCAAATGCAGTTGAATTAAGCTATGAGTGTGCTCCATTATTAGAGTCATTAAAGGAATACTCAGAGAAAGATATAGCTTGTTTTGATGTGTCTGGACATGTAAAAAATAGAGGTGTAGATATATTAAATAAATATCTAGGTGAAAGTATCATGAAAATGGATATAAATTCATCACCAACTATGGACAATGTATCTGCTCCAAATGGAGTTATAAGAAATGCACAGGATTTAGATTTACCTCCTTCTGCAATAAGTTTGGGAGCTGATATGGTGGCTGTAAGTATACATAAAACTGGAGGAGCGTTGACACAATCTTCAGCACTTTTATTGAATAGAAATAATGTAAGGTCTGAAAAGGTTCTCCAATCAATCAATATGCTACAATCAACATCTGCATCTTATTTGCTTATGGCAAGTATAGATGGTGCTAGAGTTAATCTAGTTGAAAATGGGGAAAAGCAATTATCAAAAGCATTAAATCTATCTAGGTATGCAAAATCTAGATTGAACAAAATTGATGGAATAAAAGTCTTATCTACTGAAATATTGAAACAAAAAGGTGTTAAATTTATAGACGAAACAAAATTGTGTATAAATGTAAAAGAATTAAATTTGACTGGATTTGAAGTTTACGATTTATTATATAAAAATTTTTCAATTCAAGTAGAGTTAGGAGATTCGTACAATATTCTGGCGCTTGTGTCTATTGGAACAAATAAATCCAACCATTAAACTTAATCCAAGAGAAGCTTTTTATGCACCAAAAGAAAGCGTAGAAATTAATTCTTGTATAGGTAGAATTTGTGGAGAATCAATAATGGCGTATCCACCAGGTATACCAATTGTTGCTCCAGGAGAATTGATAACAGAAGAAATTATGGAGTATATTATTTTCTTAAAAAATAGCAATGCATATCTGACAGATGTACAAGATAAAAACTTAGATAGAATACTAGTAATAAAATAAATTACTTTATTTTGAAAGGTTAAAAGTTTATTAAATAGAGTTTATTAAAAATATAAAGGAGTTGGGATTGAAATGAAATTTGAAACACTAGGAAGACATATACTAGTAGAATACTATAATTGTGATGAAAACATACTTAAAGACCCACATCTTATAGAAAATTTTATGAATGATTCAGCACTAAGTGCAAAAGCTACAATCGTTGATTCTGTATTCCACCATTTTAATCCTTGGGGGGGTTCAGGAGCTGTTATAATTGCTGAATCTCATTTGACAATACATACCTGGCCTGAATATGGTTATGCAGCAGCAGATTTTTTTACTTGTGGTGATATAGACCCATGGAAGAGTTTTGAATTATTAGAACAACTTTTAAAGTCTGAAAGAAGTGAGTCTACAGAAATTCCAAGAGGTTTAACCACAAAAATTAAAAAATATTCAAAAAAAGATTTGGGTAAGATTACTCATAAACCAGAAGCAGTATAAAATATATAAGAGGAAGTGAGGATTATTATATGGAACTTTGGTATACAGAAGAATGGACAGAAAATGTAAGATTTTCTATAAAAGTAAATAAGCACTTATTTGAGGGAAAGTCTAAATTTCAGAGGATAGATGTATTCGATAGTGATGAATTTGGAAAGTTTCTAACGATAGATGGATTAATGATGGTAACATATAAAGATGAGTTTATATACCATGAGATGATAACTCATGTCCCTATGGCTACAAATTTAAACATAAAGAAAGTGTTAGTTATAGGTGGAGGTGATGGCGGTACAGTAAGAGAATTAAGCCGTTATCCTCAAATAGAAAAGATTGACATGGTTGAAATAGATAAAATGGTCGTAGATGTATCTAAGGAATATATGGATATATGCTCATGTAAATTAGATGATAAAAGAGTAAGTTTATATTTTGAAGATGGTGTTAATTTTGTTAAGTGTGCTTGTGATAAATCATATGATTTGATAATAGTAGACTCAACTGACCCAATAGGACCAGGAGAAGGTCTTTTTTCAACTGATTTTTATAAGGATTGTTATAGAATACTGACTGATGATGGAATTTTGGTAAATCAAAGTGAAAGTCCATATTTTGATTTTAATGCTAAGGAGATGAAAAGAGCCAATAAAAAGTTAAAAGAAATATTTCCAATCTCTAAAGTCTATCAAGCACATATACCAACATACCCATCTGGTCATTGGCTGTTTGGATTTGCTTCAAAAAAACTTAATCCAATAAAAAATCAAGATATGAATGGATGGGAGAAATTAAATTTAAAAACTAAATATTATAATAGTAATATACACTTAGGTTCATTTATGTTGCCTCAATACATAAAGGAGATGCTAAATGAACAATAATTTCTATCATATGAATACCTTTATGAGTATGGACAAAAATTATGAAGAATCTAATCTGATAGTATTTGGTGTTGGATTTGATGGAACTACTTCAAATAGACCTGGAGCTAGATTTGCAAGTAGTTATATGAGAAAAGAATTTTATGGTCTTGAGACATATAGCCCTTTTTTAGACTTGGATTTAGAAGATTATAATATATGTGATTATGGAGATTTAGAAATTAGTGTTGGAAGTACAGAACAAGTATTAAAAGAAATCTATCAAGAAACATATAAGATTGTTAGGGATTTAAAGGTGCCATTTATGATTGGAGGAGAGCATTTAGTTACATTACCAGCTTTTAAAGCAGTATATGAAAAGTATAATGATATATATGTAATTCATTTTGATGCTCATACAGATTTGAGGGAAGAATATAATAATAGTAAAAATTCTCATGCAACAGTAATTAAAAGGATATGGGATATTGTAGGAGATAATAAAATATTTCAATTTGGAATAAGGTCTGGTACAAAAGAAGAATTTAAATTTGCTATAGAGCAAAAACACACATACATGGAAATAGGAGGAATAGATACATTTGAAAATATAGTTAATATGCTAAGTGGAAAGAATATTTATCTGACTATAGACTTAGATGTATTGGATGCGTCTGTATTTCCAGGAACAGGTACACCAGAACCTGGTGGTGTAAATTATAGAGAATTTCAAGAGATTTTTAAGATTATAAAAAACTCAAATATAAATATAGTTGGTTGTGATATAGTAGAGTTAAGCCCTGATTATGATACTACAGGCGTATCAACAATTATAGCCTGTAAAATCTTAAGAGAGTTATGTTTGATAATATCTGATAAAATTAGATAGAGTATTTTATATGGATAATATATATTATAATACAAGAAGTTATTTTAAAAAAGTTGTTTTAAGTTGAACATTTTTTAAAGTAACTTTTTATTTTTGTAATGAACAATAAATATAATGAACAACAAAAAAGAGCCTTCTATAGCTCCTTTTCTAAAATATATATATTTAAATTAAATAATTATATTCTATTTACGTTTTCAGCTTGAGGTCCTCTATTACCTTGAGTTATATCAAAGCTAACCTTTTCGCCTTCTTCTAAAGTTTTGTATCCATCATTTTGTATAGCTGAGAAATGTACGAAAACATCATCTTCTCCCTCTACAGATATGAACCCAAATCCTTTTTCATTGTTAAACCATTTTACTATTCCGTTTTTCATTATAAGAAAACCTCCGCATTATTAAAAAATACAAACTAAAAAAATAAGTCTGTACTATTAATATATCATAAAATTTAAATAAAAGCAAATAAAATTTTTAAAAAAATTAATTAGTTTTAGAATTTAATAAAAATTGTTAAATTATATAGCGAGAAGTAGTATAAAATTTGACGAAAGTATGAATATGAACAATGAATTTAATATCAAAAAATGTAATAAAAATGCTTATAAGTAAAAAGTAAAATTAAAATATATAATAAAAAATATTATATATTCGGTTGTAAATTAAAAATAAAAATAGTGAAATTTCAGAAATATCAATAATATTATACAATAAAATAAAAAAATATTATATATATTCGATAAAATAAAATTTAAACATATAATATTTTATGTATATATTAATAAAAGGAAATATTGTGTTATAATGGTATCGTATAAAATCATTTACGGGGGTGGTATTAAAATGTTTCAATTTGAAACACAAATACACAAATTAAGACATGATGTTTTAACTGCAATAGCTAGGCTTGGAAAAGAAGATAACCTTACAAGAGAAGCAATGGATAATATTCAGTATGAAATAATAAAAGGTGAGAAACCTACATATAGATGTTGTGTTTATAAAGAAAGAGCCATAATATCTGAGAGAGTAAATGTAAGTATGGGGTTACAACCAGGTCAAGATAAGATAGATTTAGATACTATGGATATAGAAGAAGATGAACAAATTATATATATTTTGGGAGCTGCATGTGATAGTTGTCCAATAAATGAATTTACAGTAACCGATATTTGTAGAGGATGTCTAGCACATAGATGTAAAGAAGCCTGTAAATTTGGTGCTATAACACATGTCGGAGGAATGGCTTATATAAATCATGAATTATGTAAGGCTTGTGGAATGTGTAAAAAAGCTTGTCAATACGATGCCATCTCCGAAGTTGTTAGACCATGTAAGAGTGTTTGTCCAACTAATGCATTAGGATTTGATAGAGAGAATATGAAAGCTATGATACATGAAGATAAATGTTTAAACTGTGGTGCATGTATGTCAGCCTGCCCATTCGGAGCAATATCTGATAAGAGTCTGATAGCTCCTGTGGCTAGAAAATTAGTTCAAAAACAGAAAATGTACGCAGTAGTAGCTCCAGCTATAACAGGTCAAGTTGAAGCAAATGTTACATATGGTCAAATAAAAAATGCTATAAAATCACTAGGCTTTATTGATGTATTAGAAGCAGCTTGTGGAGCAGATGCAGTTACAGTTCATGAAAGTTTAGAATTTGCTGAAAGAATGGAAAAGGGAGAAGATTTTATGACAAATTCTTGTTGTCCAGGATTTGTTGGTTACATAGAAAAGACATTCCCAAATCATGTAGGAAAAATATCTTCTACAGTGTCTCCTATGATAGCTAGTGGTAGATTCATAAAAAGTTATGAGCCAGATGCTAAAGTTGTATTTATAGGACCATGTACAGCTAAAAAGAGTGAGGCAGCTAAGAAAGAATTAAAAGGAGCTATTGATTATGTACTTACTTTTGAAGAAATAATGGCATTATTTGAGGCATTTGATGTAGATTTGGCTAAGTGTTCAAATGAAGATATAGATGATGCATCAATTTTTGGAAGAGGTTTTGGAGCTTCTGGAGGTCTTACAAAGGCTATAGAGAACTATCTTGCTGAAAAAGGTATTGGTGTTAATTTTGAACCTGTAAAGATTTCTGGTTCAAGAGAAATCAAGAAAACTATGACTATGGCTAATTTAGGAAAATTAGAAGGTAATTTTATAGAAGGAATGATGTGTGAAGGTGGATGCATAAATGGTTCTGGTAAATTCTTATCGGGTGCAAAGGTTAAAGTCACTTTTGATAGAAAAAATTCTCAATCAACTAAGAAGAGTGTCTTAGCAAATACAAAGATAAAAGATTTTAGTAACATAAATTTAGAAAAATAAAGATAATACAAAGTAACAAAAATACATATTATTAAGAGAGTTGTTTTAAGTTGAAGTTTAACTTTTGGACAACTCTATTTTTATTTATATATTTAATTATTGAGTAATCAAAATTAAAAGTTATATACACTTAAAATAAAAATTACATATATAATATTTTGTATATAACTTAACAAAGTATATGCCTATGTTATAATAATTTGTAGAAATAAATAAAAAATACAATATACATAATAGTATAAATATAGCAAAAAAGATGTGATTTATAGGGAGGATTACTTATGTTTGAGTTTGAAACGCAACTAAAAAGGTTGAAGCATGAAGTTTTAACAGCAGTGGCAAAGTTATCTATTGAAGAAAATTTAACAAAAGAAAATATAGAAAAAATTCCATATGAAATAATTAAAGGAGAAAAGGCGAGATATAGATGCTGTGTTTATAAAGAGAGAGAGGTAGTTCTTGAAAGAGCGCAACTTGCATTAAGTTTAACTCCAAATAGTAAATATGGAGATATAAATCCAGATTCAGTTAGTTTGGACACAGATGAGCAAATTATATATATAGTGGAAGCAGCATGCGATAGATGTCCAATAAATGAATTTACAGTTACAGAGCTTTGTAGAGGGTGTTTAGCTCATAGATGTAAAGAAGCATGTAAGTTTGGGGCAATTTCTTATATAAATGGAAGAGCATATATAAATCATGAATTATGTAAGGCCTGTGGAATGTGCAAAAGTTCATGTCAATATGATGCTATATCAGAAGTTGTAAGACCTTGCAAGAGTGTTTGTCCAACAGGAGCTTTGGATTTTAATAGAAACACTATGAAAGCTATGATACATGAAGATAATTGTATAAATTGTGGAGCATGTATGTCAGCATGCCCTTTTGGAGCAATATCTGACAAGAGTTTGATAGTACCTGTTGCAAAAAAGCTTGCAAAAAAAGAAACTATGTATGCGATAGTAGCTCCAGCTATAACAGGTCAAATCGATAGTAATATTACATATGGACAATTAAAAAATGCTATAAAATCATTGGGGTTTGTAGATATGATAGAAGCTTCTTGTGGAGCAGATGCAGTTACAGTTCATGAAAGTAATGAGTTTATTGAAAGAATAAAATCAGGAGATAATTACATGACAAATTCATGTTGTCCAGGATTTTTTAAGTATATAGAGAAAATGTTCCCAGATGAAAAAGATAGAATATCATCTACAGTATCTCCTATGGTAGCAACAGGAAGATTAGTAAAAAAATTTGATTCTGATGCCAAGGTTGTATTTATAGGGCCATGTACAGCTAAAAAGAGTGAGGCAACAGAGAAGTGTTTAAAAGATTCAGTAGATTATGTACTCACTTTTGAAGAACTAATGGCATTATTTGAAGCATTTAATATAGATTTATCAAAATGTTCAAATGAAGATATAAATGATGGTTCGATTTTTGGAAGGGGATTTGGAGCATCTGGTGGACTTGCTAAATCAATACAGAATTATATTGCCGAGAAGGGGATTAGTTTTGATTTTGAACCTATAAAAGTATCTGGTCCAAGACAAATTAAAAAGGCAATGACAATGGCTAAATTGGGAAGGTTAGAAGGTAATTTTATAGAAGGAATGATGTGTGAAGAAGGTTGTATTAATGGAGCAGGTAAGTTTTTATCAGGTGTAAAGGCTAAAAATACTTTTGATAGAAAAAATGGACAATCAACTAAAAAGAGTGTTTTATCTAATGATAAGATTAAAGAATTTGAAGATATAAATTTAGAAAGATAATCTTAATTTTTAGAAAAGAACGGTATAACTTTTTTTCCATGCCACAAATATGCCTAGAATTTGCCCTTTTTATATGTGTATTTTACAGAGTTAAGATTGTTATACTATAAATGTGTAATAAATAAATTTATAGGAGATTTTGGATGAAGAAAAACTAAAAGAGAAGATGGATATTGTAATCAATAGTGCAGAAATAAACATACAACCAGCTTCAAAAAGCCAGTATGAGAGTTCAAATGATTATTCAATAATCACTAGTATAAATTATGGAACACATAAGTTTTTATTTGCAGGAGATGCAGAGGAAAAAAGAACCAGATGAAGATGCTTTAAAAATATTGAAAAAGTTGAATATAAAAACATTTTTGACTTCTAATGGAGATATATTTATTAAAAGTGATGGTAAGACGTTGAGTGTAAATCAATAATTTTTTTTAAAAATATCTAAAAAAATTTAAAAAAATCATTAGCAAATATTACCTCTTAAACATAGTATATTTTAGGAGTTGAAACTCCACATACAAAATGACTAGGAGGTAACATATTATGTTGGATAGATTTTTTGGTGAAGGCGGATTTGGTGGATGTGCTTGGTGGATAATAATATTATTCTTCTTATTCTTAGCATTCCAAGATTGTTGGGCTGAAATGGACTTATGTGCATGGATACCTTTCTTAATATTATTATTAATACTTTGTGAATGTGGTGACGTTTTTGATGGAGGATGTGGATGCTAAAAAAATCAATTTAAATGATTTAACAAAGCTTATGGTGGGTATAAATAAAATACCAAACCAATCACAATCTAGTGTTTGAAGGTAGTCGGAAATCCCCCGCTACCTTCTTTTTTTATTTTTAAAATTTATTTTTGGATTATTTCATTTACATATAATAATTTTTACTATAAAGTCTGATATAATTAAAAAGAAAATAAATTTTATTTATAGGAGATGTAAAAATGGCTATAGTGGATAAGATTTTCAATGAGATAAAACTTATGGTTGCAAGATTTTTATTGGGGAAAAAATACAGTGAATACGAAGAAAAAGATTTAGTGTATAATACAGAAGAAGAAGTTATACTTATAACATTGAAAAGGTTGGTTTTTCAGGGAAATGTGAACGAAGCAGAAGAAATTTTATTTGACAAGGCTAAGACTGTAAATAGTGAAAATATGCAGTATATAGCAATAGAATTTTATACTATGCTTATGGAAAAAACTGATGAAGAATTAGAAGCTATGAATTTTTCTAAACAAGAAGTTTATCAAGGGATAGAAGATATTAGGAAAGTATTAAATTTAGAATAAAAGATATATGAGAATATTGAAATAAATTAATGCTAAGGTGAGAATATTATACTTATATATAAAAATATAATATTCTTATTTTATTAGTTATATAAGTATATCTTATTTGCTATAAAACTATCTTGAAAAAAATTAATCTTAATTGTATAATATTACTTTGAGTGAAAAAGTATTAACATTTTTTTATAAGATGTTTTACTAAAAAAATATATATAAATATACTGTTATCAATAAGAAATTTAATTTAGTGAGGTGTTAAGATGAAAGTAGGATTTGACCACAAAAAATATTTAGAAGAGCAGTCTAAATATATCTTAGAAAGAGTAAACAATTTTGACAAGCTTTATTTAGAGTTTGGAGGCAAGTTGATAGGAGACCTTCATGCAAAAAGAGTACTACCAGGATTTGATGAAAATGCAAAAATAAAAGTATTACAGCATATGAAAGAAAAAGTTGAAGTTGTAATTTGTGTATATGCAGGAGATATAGAAAGAAATAAAATAAGAGGAGACTTTGGTATCACTTATGATATGGAAGTTTTAAGATTAATAGATGATTTAAGAGGTTATGAACTAGATGTAAATAGTGTAGTAATTACTAGATTTGAAGGACAACCTGCTACAACTGTATTCATAAATAAATTAGAACGTAGAGGAATTAAAGTTTATAAGCATTATCCAACAAAGGGATATCCATCAGATGTTGATACTATAGTTAGTGATGAAGGGTATGGAGCAAATGAATATATAGAAACTACAAAACCAATAGTAGTAGTAACAGCACCAGGACCTAATAGTGGAAAACTTGGTACTTGTCTAAGTCAGTTATATCATGAAAATAAAAGAGGTAATGTAGTTGGATATTCTAAGTTTGAGACATTCCCAGTTTGGAATATACCTGTAAAACATCCTTTAAATATAGCTTATGAGGCAGCTACGGTTGATTTAAAAGATGTAAATATGATAGACTCATTCCATCTTGAAACTTATGGTGAAATGTCAGTAAACTACAATAGAGATTTAGAATTATTCCCAGTGCTTAAGAAAATAATAGAAAAGATAACTGGAAAAGAATCAATTTTCCAATCTCCAACTGATATGGGTGTTAATAGAGTTGGATTTGGAATAATAGATGATGAAGTAATAAGAAAAGCTTCTACAGAAGAAATAATAAGAAGATACTTTAAAACTGCCTGTGAGTATAAAAAGGGACAAGTTGATAAAGGTGCTTATGATAGAATGAAAATGATTATGGAAGAGCTTAACTTAAAGCCAGAAGATAGAAATGTTGTATTACCTGCTAGAAACTACAGTAATAAATTGAAAGAAAGTGCTGACAAGAATGATACTTGCCCTGTAGTTGCATTAGAATTAGAAGATGGTACAATATTAACTGGTAAGGGTTCTGATTTAATGAATGGAACAGCAGCAGTAGTATTAAATGCCATTAAACATTTAGCCAATATATCCGATGATATGCACTTAATATCACCTGTAATATTAGAACCTATCATAAACTTAAAAACAAAGACTTTAGCTAGTAGAAATGTTTCACTTAGTTGCCAAGAGGTGTTAACTGCACTTAGTATTTGTGCTGTAACTAATCCAACTGCACAATTTGCTATGGCAAAGTTAGCATTATTAAAAGGGTGTCAATCTCATTCTACTACTATATTAAATAGAGATGATGAACAAACATTTAGAAAGCTTGGTATAGATGTAACTTGTGACCCAGAGTATCCTTCACAAAATCTTTACTATAGTTAAAATTGTATAAAAAAATATGGGCTGTTTTAAAGTAATAGTTTGAGCAGTCCATTACAATTATAATAAAATCAGTAGACTGTCTTGTATAAGGCAGTCTTTTGTTTTTAAAACATCCCATTTAAATTAAATATATATACTGTTATCCATAAGGAATTTTAAATTTAGTTCCTTGGAATACCTATTGTAAAGCTTTTATATGGTTTTTGCAAGTGTTTTTAAGGATTTTTTATAAATTATATTGAAGTTAATGGATTATAGATGGTTTTATTTATGGAAAATATGAATATATAAAGAAAATAATGAAAAAATACCAAAAAGAAACATAAGTTTGGTATAATTAAAAAGTAATATAAATAAAATTTAATTTATTTATACTTTAAAAGGTGATAAGGATGGAACTTCATAGAAAAATAATTCATATAGATATGGATGCTTTTTATGCATCTATAGAACAAAGAGATAATAAAAAATTAAAAGGAAGACCTGTTATTGTCGGTGGAAATCCACAAAGCAGAGGTGTGGTTGCAACATGCTCTTACGAAGCTAGAAAATTTGGTATTCATTCAGCTATGCCATCAGCTGTAGCTTACAATAGGTGTCCATATGCAGTTTTTGTAAGACCTAGATTTGATGTTTATAAGAGTGTGTCAGAGCAAATAAGAGATATATTTTATAGATACACGGATTTAGTTGAACCATTATCTTTAGATGAAGCTTACTTAGATGTAACAAAAAATAAAAAAAGTATTGATTCATCAATTGAGATAGCAAAGCAAATAAAAAAAGATATATTTAGAGAAGTTGGTCTTACTTCTTCAGCTGGTGTGTCATACAATAAGTTTCTTGCTAAGATTGCATCAGACTTAAGAAAGCCAAATGGGTTAACTGTAATAACCGAAGAAAATGCCCAAGACTTTTTGGATAAATTACCTGTGAATAAATTTTTTGGTGTTGGAAAAGTTACTTCCAATACTCTTAAAAATTTAGGTATAAAAACAGGATACGATTTAAGGTGTTTAAATTTATTTGAACTTGAAAATATATTTAAAAAAAGAGGTTACGAATTATATAAATTTGCTAGAGGAATAGACGATAGACCAGTGGAACCAAATAGAGTTAGAAAATCTGTTGGAGCAGAGACTACATTAAGTCATAATTTAGATATTGATGAAGAAGAAACACGCAACATTCTTGATGAACTTTGTGAAGAGGTATGTAGTAGATTAAAAAGCTCTGAAAAGTTTGGAAAAACATTAACATTAAAAATTAAATATGAGGATTTTACACAGATAACCAGAAGCCTTAGTTTAGAGTACTATATTGACGAATACAATGATATAAGAAGTGGTATAGACAATTTATTGAGAAATGTTGATATGAATGGAAAACAAATTAGGCTATTGGGAGTTACAATATCAAACTTAAGAGATAAAAAAGAAACTTATAAAGATATTACATTATTTGAGTACATGGATAGTATTCAACTCTGAGTTTTGTTTAAATAAATCAACACTAGTTTTAATATTATATAATTGAGGCTAGTGTTATTTTACGAATATTTTTATACTTTTTTGTTTTTTACATTATATATTATATACTATATATAAATACTTTATATTTGTATCAATATTAAGACATGTATTGACCTAAAAGTAGTACTTTATTTACATAAATAAAATAGTATGATATAATTATAAAAACAACTTATCACATTGGCAAAGGTTGCTTGTTCAAAAAAGGGGATGATAAATTATGATAGAGATAAGAAATGTAACCAAAAAGATAGGAAATAATGTTATATTAGACGATATTTCTCTGACTGTAGAAACAGGTACATTGGTAGTTTTGATTGGTTCAAGTGGTTGTGGGAAGACTACTACCTTGAAGCTTATAAACAAATTAATAAAACCTACATCTGGTGAGATATATATTAATGGCAAACCAATTTCTCAGGAAAATGAAATAGAACTTAGAAGAAAAATAGGATATGTTATACAGAACACAGGCCTATTCCCTCATCTTACAATAAAAGAAAATATAGAGCTAATTCCACGCCTAAAAAAGGAAAAATCTGTTGAAGAAATTGAGAAAAGAACATTGCAACTACTTGAGATGGTAGGGCTTAACAGTGATGAATTTTTAAATAAGTATCCTTCAGAACTTAGTGGTGGACAACAACAAAGAATCGGTGTTGCAAGAGCCATTGCTACTGATGCTGAAATAATATTGATGGATGAGCCTTTTAGTGCTTTAGACCCAATAACAAGAACATCTTTACAAGAACAATTATTTTCTCTTCAAGATGAATTGAAAAAAACTATAATATTTGTAACTCATGATATGGATGAGGCTTTAAAGATAGCTGACAAAATTTGTATTATGAAGGATGGAAGAATAGCACAATATGATACTCCAGAAAACATACTTAGAAAGCCTGCAAATGACTTTGTAAGAGATTTTATTGGAGAAGATAGAGTTTGGGATAATCCAGAATATATAAAAGCAAAAGATATTATGATAAAAAATCCTATTGCTGTTACCTCAACTAGAACAGTAACTCAAGGGATAGAAATTATGAGAACAAGTAAGGTTGATAGCTTACTAGTCATAGATAGAGCTAAAACATTAAAAGGTATTGTTACTGTAAAAGATATGAAAGATATTAATGATAAGTCAATATTACTTGCTGATATTATGTCAAGTGAGCCTTTGCATGTAAATGAAGGAGATAATTTAGTTGAAATACTAAATGTAATGAATCGTAATTCGGTTGGATATATTCCAGTTATTTCTGATGAAAATAAACTCGTAGGTCTTATTACTAGAAGTAGTTTACTTTCTGTTTTAAGTGAACAATTCCTAGAAATGGAGGTGAGTGTCCTTGGATAATTTTTTTAACTTTATACTGTTACAAAAAGATAAGATTATAGAACTTTTAATACAACATATGAGTCTAACTGTTACATCTATTTTAATAGCTATAATAGTTGGTGTTCCTCTTGGAATAATTATTTCAAGAATCTCATCTCTTAGGAAATTTGTACTTGGATTTGTAAACTTAGTCCAAGCAGTTCCATCTATGGCACTTTTGGGTCTTCTTGTACCTATACTTGGTATAGGAAGTAAACCAGCCATATTTATGGTAGTAGTCTATTCATTACTGCCAATTGTAAAAAATACGTATATAGGTATAACCAGTATTGACCCAGTAGTATTAGAATCAGCTAAAGGTATCGGTCTTACAAGAAATCAGACATTATTTAAAATACAATTTCCTTTAGCACTTCCCATAATAATGGGTGGGGTTAGAATATCTGCAGTTACAGCTGTTGGATTGATGACTCTTGCAGCATTTATAGGTGCTGGAGGTTTAGGATATTTAGTATTTTCAGGGGTTCAAACTGTAAATAATAATATGATTTTAGCAGGAGCAGTTCCATCATGTATAATTGCATTAATAGTTGATTATTTATTTAGTAAGATTGAAGTTGCAGTTACTCCAAAAGGGTTAAATCCAAAAGCACCAAAGAAAAATTATATAGCACTTAAAGTAATATCTGTTGTAGTTGTTGTTTCAATGTTGTTTGTTGCTTTTAGTTCTAGTTTTTCAAGTAAAAAAGATACAATAACTATTGGTTCTAAAGATTATACAGAACAGCTTATACTTGGTAATATTTATGCTGAATTAGTAGAAAAAAATACGAATCTTAAAGTTAATAAGAATTTAAATCTAGGCGGTTCATCTATTGCATTTAGTGCAATTAAATCTGGTGAACTAGACATGTATGTGGACTATACAGGTACACTTTTGGTAAATGTAATGAAACATTCTCCAATTAAAGATGCTGATGAAGCATATAATGTTGTAAAAGATACTATGGAAAAAGAAAATCAGTTAACTCTACTTGACCCTCTTGGATTTAATAATACTTATACATTAGCCATGATGCCTGAAACTGCTGAAAAGTATGGAGTAAATACTATTTCTGATTTGACTAAGTATAGTAAAGACTTTATCTTCTCGCCAACTTTAGAGTTTGAAAATAGAGAGGATGGTCTTATAGGACTTTCTAGGGGTTATGGCTTAAAATTCAAAGATGTAAAAGCAATGAATGGAAGTTTAAGATATACAGCTTTAGATAATAATGAATCTCAGGTTGTAGATGCATTTTTAACTGATGGTCTTATTAAAAAGTTTAATCTTAAGATATTAGAAGACGATAAAAACTTCTTTGTACCATATTATGCAGTACCATTAGTAAGAGAAGATACTTTAAAGAAATATCCTGAATTAGAAAAAGTTATGAATATGCTTTCAGGAAAAATAAACGAAGAAACTATGAGAGAACTTAACTATCAAGTTGATGAACTTGGTAAATCACCAGAAGATGTTGCTCATTCATTCTTAGTTAAAGAAGGTTTAGTATAAAAAATTAATAGTTTATATCAAAAACTTAATGGAGTGTCTCAAAATGAACTTTTTAGTTCGTGAGGCACTCTTTTGTATGAAATAAAATATATTTTATCATTTTTCAACAATTAAAAAGAAGCTTATCTCTATTTTGGGACAGTCCATTATTTTTATGTATACCAAAACCATACCTACGATTTTTATTTATAATTAAGTTTCAAATAGAATGAACAAGTACAACCAATTTTGAATATAAATATAGTAAATGTGCTTATATACAATTTTTTGTCTAGTTTATTGATATTGATACATAGTATTTTTTTGATTAAATCGAAGGGAGGGCTAAATTGTTATGGATAACTATAAGAAAGTGAAGCAAGTATTATGGATAATTTTATTTGCTAATTTTATAGTAGCATTATTAAAAATCATTATTGGTAATCAAATAAAAAGCTATAGTATGACAGCAGATGGATTTCATTCTTTGTCAGATGGAGCATCAAATGTAGTGGGGCTCATAGGAATTTTCTTTGCATCTAAGCCAAAAGATAAAAATCATCCTTATGGACACAAAAAATTTGAAATTATAACCAGTCTATTTATAAGTGGTATGTTGTTTGTTATAGCAATTAAGATAATTCTTAGTGCAGTATTAAGAATAACTAATCCAATTGTACCTTCTATAACTATAGAAAGTTTAATTGCTCTAGTTATTACGCTTTTTATAAATATTTTTGTATGTATGTATGAATATAGAGTTGGAACTAAACTGAATAGTTATGTTTTGATTTCAGATTCATTGCATACAAGAAGTGATATATTTGTATCTCTAGGAGTATTGGTTACTTTGGTTGGTGTTAAGTTAGGATTTCCAGTAATAATAGAATCTATAGTTCCTATTATTATTTCTGCATTTATAATTTATTCAGCTTATGGAATATTTAGGCCATCTATTGGAATTTTGGTAGATAGAGTAGCTGTAGATGAGGACTATATAAAAGAAATTGTATTTGAATTTAATGAGGTAAGGGATGTTCACAATATAAGAAGTAGAGGTAGCAAAAGTTCTATTTATATTGATATGCATGTAATGGTAGACCCATTTATAAGTGTAGAACAATCTCATGATTTAACACACAAAATTGAGAAACAAATACAAGAAGAAATTAATGAAAATGCTCAAGTAATAGTCCATATTGAACCTTTTTATAGCTTTTAATTTAACTGTAAAATGCCAATTGTAGCTCCTTATTTTATTTCTAAAAAGGATAAGTTTTATAACTAAAGAAAAATATACTATGGTAAATGGTAATGATAGGTTTGATACACTTTACAAGGCACTAGATTTTGTTAATAGATATAGTGAATACTTTATATAAAATAATTATAAAAATATAGAAAATATGTTTAATATGATTTTGATTAAGGTATCAAAATTTAAGAATTGATGATTAGAAGGTAGCGACTTGAAAAGTATAGAAGTAGCATAAACATAAGGAGTATCTAAAATATTAACAAATAGAATAAAACTATAGTAGAAGTTGTAACAATAAAATGAATTAAAATTATCCAATAAAAATATAATTGATGATATAATAAAAAATAGAAGTGTATTTGCAGTACACTTCTATAGTTATAACTAAGCATTCTCATGGGTGGGAGTGCTTTTAGAGAAATAAATCTAAAAACAATAGAAAGTAAAAAAGAAATATAGGGTCTTTAAAATAAAGTGTGTATTCTTCTAAAAAATGGTGATAATTAAAATATTAAATATCACTATATAAAAGGAAGGTGCACACTTTTTATGTTTAACAAAAACGAAATATTAAAAAAACTTATTGAAGAATACGATGTTAAAACAACTACAGACATACAAGACATGTTAAAAGATTTATTTGCAAGTACAATTCATCAAATGTTAGAAGCAGAGCTTGATGACCATCTAGGTTATGATAGGTATGATAATAAGAATAAAAATACTAAAAACTCTAGAAATGGATATAGAAATAAAAATGTTAAATCAGATTTTGGAGAAATAACTTTAAATATTCCAAGAGACCGAAATGGAGATTTTGAACCAAAGGTAATTAGAAACTATGAAAATGATATATCAGGAATAGAGAACCAGGTGATTGGAATGTACTCAAAAGGTATGTCCACTCGAGATATATCAAGTCATCTTAAAAGTATTTACGGAATAGATATATCTCATTCACTAATAGCTAAAATTACTGATAGAGTTATACCTTTAGCTCATGAAAATAGACCACTTGATATGATTTATCCAATTGTATTTATGGATGCTATACATTACAAAGTTAGAAGTGAAGGTAGAATAATAAACAAAGCAGCATATATAGCTATAGGCATTAACTTAGAAGGTATAAAGGAGGTTTTAGGAATATGGATTGGAGAAAATGAAAGTTCAAAGTATTGGCTAAAGGTACTGACAGATGTTAGAAACAGAGGAGTTAAGGATATATTAATAGCTTCTGTAGATGGACTAGTTGTATTTTCTGATGCAATTAAAGCAGTATTTCCCGATACTGAAATACAAAGATGTGTTGTGCATCAAATTAGAAATACTTTAAATTATGTATCATATAAAAATAGAAAAGAATTTGCAAAAGATTTAAAG